>JAEWIK010000101.1 GCA_023387135.1 Actinomycetes bacterium
ATCTCCAGGATGTCGTGCTGGTCGCGGAGGCGGCTCACCGCCTCACCCGTGAACAGCCCGTGCGTACACGCGACGCAGATCGACTTCACGCCGTAGGTGCGGACTGTCTCGATCAACTCGACGATGGAGCCGGCGGTGGCGATCTCGTCGTCCAGCACGATGACGTCCTTGCCCGCGACATCGCCGACGATGGCGTCGATCACGACCTTCTCGTCGGTCAGCCTGCGCTTCGACCCGGCCGCCATCCCGACCCCGAGCAGCCGCGCGAAGTGCCCCGCCTCCTTGGCATTGCCGAAGTCGGGAGACACCACGACGGTGTTGGAGAGGTCGCGGTTCCTGAAGTGCTGGGCGAGCACCGGCAGCGCCGTGAGGTGGTCGACAGGCATGGAGAAGAAACCGTGGACCTGGGAGGCGTGCAGGGCCATCGTGAGCACGCGGTTCGCGCCCGCCGTCTGGATGAGGTCCGCCACCAGCCTGCCGCCGATCGAGATGCGCGGGGCGTCCTTCTTGTCGGACCTCGCGTAGGCGTAGTGCGGCATGACCACCGTGACGTTGGCGGCCGACGCGCCGCGTGCCGCGTCCACCATCATGAGCAGCTCCATCAGGTTCTCCTGCACCGGAGGAACCAGCGGCTGGACGATGAAGACGTTGCGCTGGCGGCAGTTGGCGCGCAACTGCACCTGCAGGCAGTCGTTGGAGAAGCGAGACAGGCGCGACGGCGACAACTCCACGTTCAGAAGGTCACACATCTCCTCTGCGAACTCACGATGGGCATGTCCGGAGAAGACTGTGATGTCGGTCACGGGGAGAACCCTAACCCCGAGGGCCGATCATCCGCATACCGCGGGTGGCGCCGAGACTGGCGATCGGGGCCGGGCGGGGCGTGCTCAGCCCTCGAAGCGGTACCCCAGCCCGCGGACGGTGAGCAGCAGCGTCGGGTTGGCGGGATCCTGCTCGATCTTGGCGCGCAGCCGCTTCACGTGGACGTCGAGGGTCTTGGTGTCACCCACGTAGTCGGGCCCCCACACCCTGTCGATGAGCTGGCCGCGGGTCAGCACCCTGCCGCTGTTGCGCAGCAGCAGTTCGAGCAGTTCGAACTCCTTCAGCGCCAGCTTCACCGGCTCGCCGCGCACCGTCAGCTCGTGGCGCTCGACGTCCATCCTGACGTCGTGGGCCTCGATGACGTCGGGAGCGAGGTCGACCTCCTGGCCGCGCCTCAGCACCGCCCTCATCCTTGCCACGAGTTCGCGGTTGCTGAAGGGCTTGGTCACGTAGTCGTCGGCGCCCAGTTCGAGCCCCACGACGGTGTCGATCTCCGAGTCGCGCGCGGTCACCATGATGATCGGGACGTTACTGGTGGCCCTGAGCTGGCGGCAGACCTCGGTGCCGGGCATGCCGGGCAGCATGAGGTCGAGCAGGACGATGTCGGCGCCGCTGCGGTTGAACAGGGCGAGGCCCTTCGCGCCGTCCTCGGCGGTCTGGACGTCGAAGCCCTCGCGGCGCAGCATGAAGCCGACGGTCTCGCGGTAGGTGGCCTCGTCCTCGATGAGCAGCACCCTCGTCATGGGTGGGTCCTTTCTTGTCGTGCCTGCCGGTCGCGCCCGTCTGACTCGCCGAGCTTCCTCGGCTCGACGTCGACCGGCGCTGCCGCGCCCGAATACTGCGGAAGCCTGAGGGTGAAGGTGGAGCCGTGGCCCAGCCGGCTCCAGGCGGTGACCTCGCCGCCGTGGGCCACGGCGACGTGCTTGACGATCGAGAGGCCGAGGCCCGTGCCGCCGTGGGCGCGACTGCGTCCGGCGTCCACCCTGTAGAACCTCTCGAAGACCCTGTCGAGGTCGGCCTCGCTGATGCCGATGCCAGTGTCGGACACCTTGAGGTCGATCATGTCGTCCGCCCTGGTGTGCGCCGACACGACGACGCGCGCCCCCGGCTCCGAGTAGGCGATCGCGTTCTGAACGAGGTTGGTGACAGCGGTCTCGAGCTGGCCGGCGTCCCCCAGCACCATGAGTCCTGTCTCGCCGCCCGTCGAGAGCGTGATCTCGCGTCCCTGCGCCTGCTCGCGGCAGCGCTGGACCGACGCGGCGATGACCTGGTCGATGTCGACCGGCTCGGCCGCCAGCAGGGGGTCCTCCGCCTGCAGCCTGGAGAGCTGGATGATGTGCGAGACGAGTTCGTTGAGCCGCTTCGACTCGGTGTCGAGCCGGGTCACGAACCCCCTGACCGCCTCGGGATCGTCGGCGGCGGCGGCGATGGCCTCCGAGAGCAGGATGATCGCCCCGATGGGGGTCTTCAGCTCGTGGGTGACGTTGGCGACGAAGTCGCGCCTGGTCTCGGTGAACCGCAGGTCGGCCGACCTGTCCTCGCCGGTGATCAGCACTCCCCCGTCCGGCAGCGGGGTGAGCAGCAGGTCGAGCACCATCGGCTGGGACGAGTGGCCGCGCGGCAGCTCGATCTCCATGGAGCCGGGCTCGCCGCTGCGGGCGACCTCCTCGGCGGCATGGACGATGGGCCCGTCGCTCAGCCTCGTCGCGCGCACCAGGCCGGTGGCGCGGGCCAGCCTGCTGCTGACCACCGCGGCGCCGTTGGCGTCGAGGATGACGGCGACGGCGTGCAGGTTGTCGACGACGGCGCGGAGCTGGTCCTTCGCCGACAGCACGTGCTCGTGCTGTCCTGCGCGTGAGCGCAGCGTCCGCCAAACGACCAGCCCTCCGGCTACCATGCCGGCCACCACTCCCAGCAGTGCCGCAGCCCAGGGCGTCATGACTCGGAGTGTACGGCCACGCGACACCCGCTCCGCCGCCTGTCAAAGCCTGCGCAGCGGCGTGCCGCGCGAAGATTCATGTTCTGTTCACCGGCTGTTCCCCACTCGGGAACATCTGCGGCCGGACCGCTCCCTAGGGTGTTGACTAGTCGAAGTACAGGTTTGCCCCACAGGAGGTTGTCCTCGCCATGCGCGACAGTTACCACGAGGCCCTTGACGAGGTAGTCGACGACCTCGTCTCGATGAGCGGGTTGATCCAGATCGCGCTGCGCGACGCCACCAGGGCACTCCTCGATGCCGACCTGACGAAGGCCGAGGAGGTCATCTCCGCCGACATCAAGATCGACACCCTGCACGACGACATCGAGAACCGCTGCTTCTCGCTGCTCGCCCGGCAGGCGCCGGTCGCCGGCGAGTTGCGGACGGTGGTCGCCGCGATGCGGATGGTCGCCGACCTCGCCAGGATGGGCGACCTGTCGGCGCACATCGCCAAGATCGCCAGGCTGCGCTACCCCGACCACGCCGTCCCGGAAGGGCTGGTCCCGAACTTCACGCTCATGGCGCGGGTCGCCGAGGAGATGGTGCAGACGGCGGCGAGGTCGTTGCGCGAGCGCAATGCTCACGACGCGGGCAAGCTCGCCGACTCCGACGAGGAGATGGACGAGCTGCGCAAGAACCAGTTCCGCGTCCTCATGGCGAAGGACTGGCCCTACAGCGTGGAAGCCGCCGTGGACGTGGCGCTGCTCGGGCGCTACTACGAGCGGATCGCCGACCACGCGGTGCTCATGGCGGGGCGCGTCATCTACGTCGTGACGGGCCTGCTGCCGGAGGGCGGCAACTGGCCAGTGGCCTGACACTGGGCCTGCTGCCGGAGGGCGGCAACTGGCCGGTGGCCTGACACCGTCCCCAGAGACGTCGAGGGCCGGCACGTCGTGCCGGCCCTCGTTTGTTTCGTCGCGCTCGCCGGGTCTGGCCCGGCGGGGCTGCTACTTCTTGCCCTGGTTCTTGACCGCCTCGATGGCGGCGGCGGCCGCGGCGGGATCGAGGTAGCGGCCACCGGGAGTGGTGGGCCTCAGGTCGTCGTCGAGTTCGTACAGCAGCGGGATGCCGGTCGGGATGTTGAGCCCGGCGATGTCGGCATCGCTGATGCCGTCGAGGTGCTTCACCAGCGCGCGCAGCGAGTTGCCGTGGGCAGCGACCAGCGTGACCTTGCCGTCCCGGAGGTCGGGGACGATGGAGTCGTACCAGTACGGCAGCATCCTGATGACGACGTCCTTCAGGCACTCGGTGAGCGGACGGGCCTCGGTCGGCAGCACCGCGTAGCGGGCGTCGTCCACCTGGGTGTACGGGTTGTCGGCCGCCAGCGGGGGCGGCGGGACGTCGTAGGAGCGCCGCCAGAGCATGAACTGCTCCTCGCCGTAGGTGGCGAGGGTCTGGGCCTTGTCCTTGCCCTGCAGGTCGCCGTAGTGGCGCTCATTGAGCCGCCAAGAGCGCCGCACCGGGATCCAGTGCCTGTCGCAGCCGTCCAGCGCCAGGTAGGCGGTGTGGATGGCGCGCCTGAGCACCGACGTGTGGACGACGTCGGGCAGCAGGCCCTCGGCCTTCAGCAGATCGCCGCCGCGCTTGGCCTCGCCGACGCCCTTCTCGTTCAGGTCGACGTCCACCCAACCGGTGAACAGGTTCTTGGAGTTCCATTCGCTCTCACCATGGCGGAGCAGAATCAACGTGGAGGTCATGGCCTGAGCCTACCGGCGCGAACGGACCTACCCGTTACCGGGAACTGCAATGGATGCCGCTCGAAATGCCCACCGGCTCATGGATCAACTCTGGCTCAGGTTTCGGTACGCGCGCACTCCGTCCCACGAGGGGTCGAGCTGCGTGGTGACCGTCACCAAGCCCTGATCCCAGCCAGCCGTCGCGGCCTCCAATTGGCCGGCTGCCGGAGTCGTAGAGTCCACGTAGTAGTGCAGCGTCTGAACGCCGCCGCTGGTCTCGGTTGCGACGAGGTGCCCGGACCCCCGCACAATGCCGCTGAGGTGCTCTTCGAAGGCGCGCAGAGCATTGAATGATCCTTCGCCAGCCCAGCCTGCCTCGATCACGTCGAGGAAGGGGACGGTCACGACGACGTGCTGATCCCAATCGGGCGCCTGCACCGACGAGAGCCGGTTGAGGCAGGTGACCAGCAAAGATCCCCGAGGACCATCGCCGTGCGCCAAGGACCAGCCCATCTCACCGTCGGGCATGGCCTCGGCGATCACCTGCTCGAGCAGACCGCGCAGGTCTCCCAGCGGACGGGAGTCCCGAGGCTCCCGGGTGGCGATGGTGATCTCGTCGACCCACAACTCGACGGCTTCCTCACCCAGCGCGGCGTCCAGGCAGAGAAAGGCGATCTGGCGCTGTGCCTGCTCGGGCAGCCGCGCGAAGAGTCGATGGTGAACCGCCACGTCCAGACCGAATCCGCGTCGGGTGACGGCCACCCGGACATCCTTCAGCGCCAGCTTGGCGTCACCGATGTCGAGGTAGGCATCCAGCCCGGACGGCTGGCGCATGTCGTGGAAGGACCAGACCGCGTCTGCAGGTGGCGCTGCCCGCAGCCATCGCCGAGCGACGCGTCGCAGACCGGCATCGCCCTCGGCGGTCACCGTCAGTTGGTACTGGCTATTCACCCCCGGCCCGAATTCCCAGGCCAGGCCCGGGTCGATGGCATGCACCCGGCGTCGAACGTCACCCGCGTACTCCGGCAACCTGCCGGCGGGAAATGCCGCAGCGATGTCCGCCGCAGAAGACGCCCACCACTGCCAGAACGCGGCGATGGCCGCGGCAGGATCCGATGCTCGCTTGGGTGCCTTTTTGCGGAACAGCGACATGCCGGCCTCCTCATTGAGCGCAGGACTGATGTCTCGTCCTGATGAGTTTAATGCGAGCGTCCTGACAGAATCGGGACATGAGAAAACCACTCGCAGTTGTCACCGGCGCCAGTAGCGGGATAGGTGCTGCTACAGCACGCAAGCTCGCGGCGGAGGGCTTCGAGGTGATCTGCGCGGCCCGCAGGGTCGATCGGATCGAGGCGCTGGCGGCCGAGATCGGTGGACGTGCGCTCGCCTGCGACGTGACGGTCCAGGACGACGTGCAGGCCCTGGTGGCCGAGGTCGGGGACGAGCTCGCCGTGCTGGTCAACAACGCCGGCGGCGCACTGGGGCTGGAACCCGTCGCCGAGGCCGATCTCGACGCGTGGAAGCGCATGTACGAGGTCAACGTGCTGGGCACCACCCGCGTCACGAAGGCCCTGCTGCCCGCCCTGGTGGCCGCGCACGGCGTCATCGTGTTCGTGACCTCCGTCGCGGCCGACGCCGCCTACGAGGGAGGCGCCGGCTACAACGGCGCCAAGGCCGCCGAGAGGATGGTCGCCGGAGCCCTCAGGCTGGAGCTGTACGACCAGCCGGTCAGGATCACCGAGGTGGTCCCCGGCATGGTGCACACCGAGGAGTTCTCGCTGGTGCGCTTCGGAGGCGACCAGGCCAAGGCCGACGCCACCTACGCCGGGGTGCCGAACCCGCTGGTCGCCGACGACATCGCCGACGCGATCGCCTGGATGGCGACCCGTCCCGAACACGTGAACATCGACAGGATGACCATCAGGCCGCGCGCGCAGGCCGCCCAGCACAAGGTCTACCGCGTCCCGAGCTGACCCGGAAAGACGAGGAAAGAACGCCCGTCCGTTTCCGCCTTCATCGCACGGCCACACTCCGCTGACCGACTCCACGCTCCTTCTCGTTCGTGGCGGCAGGCCGGTGGTTCTAGTGGGCGGGAAGCAACTTCCAGGCGAGGTTTGGTGTGACGAAGTCGAAGTCGAAGTCGACTTCCCAGATCACCCGGGCCGGGTCGTAGGCGAGACACCCGCCGATGTCGGACCTGTCGGGGGTCAGCCAGTACCTGTAGAGCACGACCAACGGGTAGTTGCCGTCCAGGATGGTGACTTCTGCGGGATAGACGAAGGCGTCCAACCAGGTTTCGATCGCCGTGGTCAGAGCTTTGGGTGCCTGCTGGGGGCAGGGTTCGTCAGATCGGTCACCGGTCCAGTTCCACCACCCACGCGCCACGCAGCTCAGCTCGCCATGCTCGTCGTAGAAGAACGTCCGACCGCTGACTGGCGCACCTTTCAGCCTCAACTGCTCAGCGACCGCAGCCACGTCCTGCACCTGCTTGCCCAGGCTCTGCAGCAGGATCCGCTCCGCCGAGCCCGCACGATAGGAGGTGTATTCGAATGCGGCGTGCGCATAGTCCTTCACGGTGATGGTGATGTTCTTCATCGCACCGTTGTGGGCGAACACCCTGATCTTGGCCTTGCCGATCTTGAGCCCGTGGACGACCCCTTCAGAGGTGACCCGTACCACATCCTTGCCTGACACGATCTTCAGCCTGACGGTCGTGTCGATCACCCGCTTGTTCTTCGCCTTCGAGCCCTTCGACGGAATGACACAGGCACCAACCGCCCACGGGCAGTGCTCCTGATCCCCCAACAACAAGCGTGCCGAGCCCATGAGGCCAATCTGGGTGTTCTGGGACGTGAGTGAACCGGCGTTCACCACTTTGGCGTTCTTCTTGTACGCCACCGCGGACACCCAGTACGACTGCTCGCCTACGACCTTCTTGCCGTCAACCTTGCGGTAGGCGGCCACCTTGTAGCTGTACTTCTTGCCCGTCTTTCGCTTCTTGTCGACCCACGAGGTTGCAGATGCCTTGGCTAGTGTCTTCACCGACACATACCGCTTCTTCTTCGCATCCCACCGGTACACCACGTATCCGCTTGCTCCCGGTACCTTCGCCCACCACACCTTCAACGACGTGGTCGACTTCTTCTCGACCTTCACCCACGACGGCGCCGTGGGCGGCGAGACGACTGCTTGTGCGACGGAGACGGTTGGGCTGAGGCCTATGGTGCCCGTCTCGAACGCCGACGCGGCCACGATCGGGCCGATTCCGGTCGCCTCGACGGCTTTCGCAGGGGTTGAAGTTGCCGCATGGGGCAATACCAGCGTGGCAGCGACAATGACCAACGCAGTTCTCATTTTTCGCATTCTGGTTTCACGCTTCCCCGGCCAGACCAGTCGCCGTCGGGGATCTCGTCTGTGTGCCGATCGATGATTTCGCAAGAAGCTGGCCTATCCCAGTAGGACGCGTATTGGGATTTCGACGGAGCATCACTGAGGTCGAGTCCGGCCTTAGAGGCCCGCTTGTAGGCGGAGAGGATCATTTCGTAGTCATTCGGCTCAAGGATGGTCGGCGAGATCCTCGTCCCGTCGATGTAGACGAAGTTAGCCTTCATAAGGTTTGAGTATCTGTAGTTCCCCACATCATTTGTCGTCTCCGAATTCTCCATCATGCGATCCGGCGCCTTCGCGCCGCCTGATGTATAGCCGTCTGCGAGCCCCAAGGTGTGACCGAACTCATGCGCCGCGATGAGTTTCGTACCTGGGGCGGTGAACCAGACAGAGCCTTTTGGTTCGGTCTTGATAAGGGGCTCCGTCTGTGATGAGTGTTGCGCTGTCGTGTCCCACGGAATGAAGATCCAGTAGGTGGAGTCAGGGTGGAATCCCTGGTAGGGCGATGCGCAGCTGCTGTACCAGTTGGGTGAACAGTCGCCGTTGTAGCCGATGCGGATCTCGAGGTACTTCTGGGCAGCGGCGTGCTTCTCGGAGACGCGCTTGTCCCAATCGTGGATCACCACCTTGGTGGCGAATTCGGCCCCGATCACGAAGTCGGCAGAACTGCCGGTGACGACATGGTTGCCCCAGATCTGCTGCAGTCCCTCGGTGACCAGGCTCCTCATTGTCCATCCTGAGCGGCTACCCTTGGGCGCCGGGCTGTCCACGACGAACTTGAGGAAGGCGTGGAGTTCCAGCACCCCCGCCTTCGCGTCCCAGACGTACTTCACATACGGGTGCGAAGCGCGCTTACCGAGGGCCGTGGTGTGGATGTTCGTCCCCTTGAGGTACAACAGCCCGCCGTTCTTCGTCGTGCCGTTGAGCATCGTCGTGATCTCCGTGCCGGCCAGTTTCACCCTGGCCGCCCGAGTCAGCGTTCGCGCCTGTGCGGTCTTCGACCACACGGCCTTTGACTTCTTCCCTGCGGTCTTCACCTGAGTGCAGGACTTTGTGGACACCTTGGTGCATGCCACCATGCGGAACGAGTAGGTCTTCCCCACCTTCAGCGTCGCGCCGGCGATCTTGGTCACCTTCTGGGTGGTCTTCGATGCCTTCGTGATGTGGGTGAGCTTGACCCACTTCCCCTTGCTGTTCTTCGCCTCGATCCGGTAACCCTTGACGCCGGTCATGGCGGCCCACCGCAACCTGACGGCCGTGCCGCTCTCAGCGGTCACAGTCAACGCAGGCTTGCCGGCAACCACCGTGACGGTGTTGGAGTACCACGCCTCGCCCGCGGCAGGCTTCACCTTCACCAGCCGGTAGGACACCGTCTTGCCCAACCATGCCTTGTCGAAGCTCCGCGTGAGCTTCCTCGCCGCCGTGAGATCGGCAGTGAACGCGATAGTCACGTTGCGATAGGACCCGCCAGCCACTCGCTGCTGCAGCCGGTAACGAGACCCAGGCTTGCCCCACGCATAGCCGTTGAGAGTCGTCTGACGTGCACCGACGGACGCCAACATCAACGCGCTCTTCGCAGGTGCCAGATCGAGCACATGCATGTCCCGGGCGAGCGGAGCATTGAGACTCACATTCACGGGGAGTGTGACCGATTTGCCGCCAGCCACCGCGGTGACAGACGTCGAACCGACCTTGACGCCGGAGACCTTGCCAGACGAGTCGACGGCGGCAACCTTCGGATTCGCGCTGGACCACGTCAGGGCTGCGTCGGTTGCCAGTGATGGCAGCACCGTCACACCCACCGTCACGGCGCCGCCCGGCTTCACAACAACACTCGCAGGGTTGAGGTTGAGTTCGACGACCGGGATCTTCACGGCCGATGTCGGCACAAAACCCTCCACGGTGCCCGCGGTGACGTAGAACCAGGCACCCAGCAGCCCCGCGACTTCCAAGGATGCGCCCGCAGCCAGCGATGCTGCCGCCGGTGCCGACGTTGAGGGGGCGCGCCGGACATCGACTCGCGACCTCGTCACGCCGAGGGTCTCTTCAGTGACCGGGGTGTAGACGGACGCCGTCGCGGTGTCGGAGACCGACACCCCGTGGGAGGAGCTGGCTGTGGCGGTGATGGTGGCGGTGCCTTCGGCGGCGCCGGTCACCGTGCCGTCATCGACTCCGGCCACACTGGTGTTGGAGGAGGTCCAGGCCAGTTCGTAGTCCTTGGCGTACGACTGGGCGACGGAGGCCGTCAGATCGGCCGCGTCCCCGACCGCGAGCGTCAGATAGTCACGGTCGAGAGTGACCGAGGTGGGTGGGATGTCGACACTGGAGGCCAGCACCCACGCGTCCCTGCCGGGTTCGGCGTCGTCTTCGGGGAACCTGAAGTCGTCGGCGAACACCACCCTCACCCACGACCCCGACACCAGCCACACCGTCGCCGTCGCGTTCGACCCCAACACCCCACGCGAGGTCGATTCGGTGCTCCGTGACCTGAACAGGGCCGCACCCCGGCGCACCACAGCACCCGCCGTGTCCGGCACGTCGACAGCGACCGACACCCAACACGAATCCGACACCACCTCGCCGTCACTGGCGGTCACGTCCACCCACAACCGGGTCACACCCTCACGACGGGCCGTGACAGTCGCCTGGTCGCCTTCGGCTGACACCGTCGCCACCGCCGTGTCGTCAACCCGCCACCTGATCGAGTCCGGCGTGCCGCCTGTGATCGACACCGAGAACTCCAGATCGTCCCCCACCACGATCCACCGGTTCGCCGCACCCGAACCACCCGACTGCATGGCCACCGACAACGACGCTGCCTGCGCCGACGGTCCCCGCAACCCCGCAGCGACCAGCACCACCGCCAACACCACCAGCACCACACGCCGAACCAGCATCGACCAACCTCCGCACCATCGCGGCGTTCTCGCCTCGGCCCCCCGCGCAAGCCCCGCGCGAGGGAGAACGGCACAGACCTCAAAGCGTCGCCCGTCCGCCGCCCAGCACTGTCGCAAACAACGGCACCCAGCACAACCCATGTGGCCGAAATGGTCGGGTGACTACGTAATCGGACCCGATCAACTACGTAATGAGCGAGGCCAATCGTCCGACTTCTACGGGAGCGAGTTGAGGAGAGTTGCGCAACGTTGAGCTCGGCCCTGACGCACACGTGGCCCGCCCCCGAAGGGACGGGCCACGCTTATGAGTCAGCCGACCCTGGGGTCAGCCCTCGTCCGACAGTTCGTCGGGCGTGCTTTCGGACACTTCCAGTTCGATCAGCGCCTGGCCGCCCTGGACGGCCTGACCCTTCTCGACCAGGATGGCCGCGATCTTGCCCGCCTTCGGGGCGGTGATTTCGGTCTCCATCTTCATGGCCTCGAGGACGAGGAGCACCTGGCCGGCGGCGATCTCGTCGCCTTCACCGACCAGCACCCGCGACACCGAGCCGGCCAGCGGAGCGACCACGGCGTTGGCCGAGGCGCCCTGGACGGAGGCGGTGCTGGGCACAGTGATGGCGCCACTGCTGCCGCCGATCACGATGGCGCCCAGGTTCTGGGGCTCTTCCTCCTCGACCTCCACATCGATCAGGTAGGGGACGTCGTTGACTGTCACTTTGAGCTTCATCTGTCTTCCTTCCAGACCGATCAGCGCGAGTAGAGCGGGTGATGGACGTGCTGGGAGCGGCGGGTGCTGGAAGTCCAGTTCCGTTCCGAGGCGAAGCGACGCTGGCGCCGCTTGGCCTTGTGCCCGAGGTAGGCGGCCACGGCGGCGGCGATCGCCACCATGGTCTCCTCCGGCACGTCCTGCTGCTCGAGCAGTTCGAGCTTCTTGATCCTCAACTCGAGACCGTCGATCTTGTCGTACAGCCCCTTGACCAGGTCGAGGAGTTCAGCGTCCTGGGACATCGAAGCCTCCTAGACCGGCATGAGGCCGTGCTTCTTGGCAGGCCTCGTCTTGCGCTTGTTGGCCAGGAGTTCGAGGGCCTGCGCCACCTTCCGGCGGGTCTCGCCGGGATCGATGATGTCGTCCACGAGGCCGCGGGAAGCAGCCATGAACGGCGTCGAGAAGGTGTTGCGGTATTCCTCGACCAGTTCGGACTGGCGGACCGCGGGATCCTCGGCCGCGGCGATCTCCTTGCGGAAGACCACCGCCGCCGCACCCTCGGCACCCATGACGGCGATCTCCGCCGTCGGCCAGGCGTACACCCTGTCGGCACCCAGGTCACGGCAGGCCATGGCCAGGTAGGAGCCGCCGTACGCCTTGCGCAGCACGACGGTCACCAGCGGCACGGTGGCCGAGGAGTAGGCGTACAGCATCTTGGCGCCGTGGCGGATGATGCCGCCGTGCTCCTGGGCAACGCCCGGCAGGTAGCCGGGGACGTCCACCAGGGTGACGATCGGGATGTTGAAGGCGTTGCAGAACCTGATGAACTTCGCGCCCTTGTCGGAGGCGTTGATGTCCAGCACGCCCGCCAGCACGTTCGGCTGGTTGGCCACGATCCCGACGCTGCGGCCGTTGATCCTGCCGAAGCCCACGACGATGTTCTGGGCGTAGCCGGCCTGCACCTCCAGGAAGTCGGCGTGGTCGACCAGCCTGGCGATGATGTCGCGGACGTCGTAGCCCTGCTTGCCGTCGACCGGCACGATGTCGGCCATCTCGTCGTCGTACTCGACCGAGGAGTCACCGTCCACCAGGGGCGGATCCTCGGAGTTGTTCTGCGGCAGGAAGCTGAGCAGCTTCTTGGCGATCAGCAGGGCCTGCTCGTCGTCGTCGGCCACGAAGTGGTTGACGCCCGAGACCGCCATGTGGGTGTCGGCGCCGCCGAGGGCGTCCTGCGACACATCCTCGCCGGTGACCTGCTTGATCACGTTCGGCCCGGTGATGAACATGTGGGCCTTGCGCGTCTGGATCACGAAGTCGGTGAGCGCCGGGGAGTACACCGCGCCGCCCGCGCACGGGCCGGCGATGATCGAGATCTGCGGGACGACGCCCGAGAGCTCGACGTTGGCGTAGAACACCTGGCCGTACCCGGAGAGGGAGTCGATGCCCTCCTGGATGCGCGCGCCGCCGGAATCGTTGATGAACACGAACGGCGTGCCGTTGGTCAGCGCCGCGTGCATCATCTCGACGACCTTCTTGTTGTGCGCCTCGCCGGCGGACCCACCCATGACGGTGAAGTCCTGGCTGGCGACGTGCACCGGACGGCCGAGCACAGTGCCGGAGCCGGTGACGACGCCATCGGCGGGCAGGTCGGCGGTGTCCATGTCGAAGGTGGTGGTGCGGTTCCTGCGGAACAGGCCCACCTCCTGGAACGAGCCGTCGTCGAGGAAGGAGTCGAGCCGGTCGCGCGCGGTCATCTTGCCGGAGGAGCGCTGCTTCTCCAGACGGGCCTCGCCGCCGCCCAACTCGGCGGTCTCACGGGCGGTGGTGAGTTCCTCCACCCGCTTCTGCATGGAAACTGGTTTGGTGGCCATGTCCTACTTCCTCACGCCATCTCGACCTGGACGCTGTGGTCGCGTCCACCGAGGGAGACCTTGTACTTGATCGGGCCACGGACCGCGTTGGCGGCGCCGCTGGCGGCATCGGCCTCGGCCTTGAGCTGCTCCGGGGTCTTGCCGACGTTCTTCGGGCCGTCGGCGCGGTTCGCGAGGAAGCCGGGTGCGACGCCGGGGAACATGGCGTAGGTGAGGACGTCCTCGTCGGAGCCGTCGAAACCGTCGAGCTTCGACGCCTCGGCGACCAGGTTGTCCCACTCGGGCGGGAGCAGGTCTGCCGGACGCGCGGTGATCGGCTCCTTCTTGGCCTGCGCCTGGGCGATCGCGATCACTTCGGGATCACGCTCGCCGATCGTCTCGCCGTAGTAGCCGAGCATCAGGTCGGCGAACTCGCCGGTGAGCACCTTGTAGCGGCCCATGAGGACGTTGAACACGGCCTGGGTGCCGACGATCTGGCTGGACGGGGTGACCAACGGGGGGTGACCCGCCGCCGCCTTCACCAGCGGAACCTCCTCCATGACCTCCTTGATGCGGTCGCCCGCACCCTGGGCCTTGAGCTGGCTCTCCATGTTGGAGAGCATGCCGCCGGGGATCTGGCTGGAGAAGATGTCGGTGTCCACGAGGGTCGCCGACTCGAACGCCGCGTACTTGGGACGGATCTTGGCGAAGTGGTCGCGGATCCGCACCAGGCGCTCGGGGTCGAGGTTGGTGGTGTAGTCGGTGCCTTCCAGCATCGCGACGAGCGACTCGGTCGGGTTGTGGCCCGGGCCGAGCGACATCGAGGAGATCGCGGTGTCGACGACGTCCGCGCCGGCCTCGATCGCCTTCTGCAGGGAGACCAAGGTGACACCTGTCGTCGAGTGGCAGTGCACGTTGATCTGCACGTCACCGTAGGTGTCCTTGATGCCCTTGATGATGTCGTAGGCGGGCTGCGGCTGCAGCAGGGCGGCCATGTCCTTCAGGCAGATGGACTCGGCACCCATGTCCAGCAGCTGGCCGGCGAGGTGCACGTAGCCCTCGACGGTGTGCAGCGGGGAGATCGTGTAGCAGATGGTGCCCTGCGCATGCTTGCCGGTCTTCTTGACCGCCGCCATCGCGCGGGCCATGTTGCGGGGATCGTTCAGCGCGTCGAAGACGCGGAAGACGTCCATGCCGTTCTCGGCCGACTTCTCGACGAACCTGTCGACGACCCCGTCCTCGTAGTGACGGTAGCCGAGCAGGTTCTGCCCGCGCAGCAGCATCTGCAGGCGGGAGTTCGGCATCAGTTCGCGGAACGTCCGCAGGCGCACCCAGGGATCCTCGTTGAGGAACCGGATGCAGGAATCGTAGGTGGCACCGCCCCAGCACTCGACACTCCAGTAGCCCGCCTTGTCGATGTCCTCACATGCCTCGACCATGTCTTCGAGGGCCATGCGGGTGGCAAACAGGCTCTGGTGTGCGTCGCGCAGGACGAGCTCAGTAACACCAATGGTTCGCTGACTCATGGTCGAAAGTCTTGCAGAATCCCTACTACACAACGTCGTTAAGGGCGGGAACAGATTCCGCATGAGACGGACGGTCTCAGCCCTCAGGACGACGGCGACACTCGGGGTCCTGCCGCCCGGACGGGGTCGAACCGGTCCGAGGCGTAGTCGGGGGCCCGCCCGGCGGTGTCACGCCGATCGCGGCCCGGCTCAGGATTGCCGGTGGCGCAGCCTGGGGAGCCGCTTCGCCAGTTCGGCCTCGAACAACTGCTTGACGGCCGCGGTGTCGAGCACGCCACCCGCCGTCGGGAGCGTCCTGGCGGCTGCCCGCTGGCAGACGACGAGCCACGCCTCACCCATCGCCAGGGTGAAGCCGGAGGCCACGGACGCGTTGATCACGCCGCCCGCGACAGTGCCTGCCCCGGGGATGAACTTGAGCAGGCCGGCTGCCGCCGCGCGTCCGGCCGAGGTCGCCACCGACGTCGAGGCGATGGCGAGCATGGCGGCCCTGTCGAACGGCAGCCCGTGCAGGTGCGCCAGCCGGGCCATCATGCCGAGCTGGATGGGCACCAGGACCGTCGCCGAACTGAAGGGGATGGGGATCGCGGCGGCCGCCGCCGCTGCCGCGGTGCCGGCGCCTATCGCCTTGCGGGATTGGGACGCCTTGAGGGCCAGATCGATCGTCTGGGCTGCCGCGAGCGCCGCCCTGACGGCGTCGGGAGCGACCTGAAAGGTGGCTGTCAGGACGTCCATCAAGCCGTGGGGCGGCTGACCGGTGAACTGGTCCCTCATCGCGTAGGTCATGAACGGACGGCCGCCCACGATGGGCAGCCTCTTCGACTCGATGTAGCGCGCGAGCTCGACGGCGTCGGGGTGGTACTGACCGTCCCGCATCGGGACCTGCGTCAGCACGACCAGCACCGGGATGCCGAGACCGTCGAGTGCCCTGACGAAGGACTCCTCCACGTCCTCGAACCTGCGGTCCATGCCGCGGACGCAGTACCACGCGACGTGGATCTGCTCCGACAGCGGCTTGCCCCTGCCGTCCTTGACTGCCCTGGTGACCTCCTTGATGAGCTCGGCGTCGTCCCTGCCGATCTCCAGGCCGCGGGTGTCGATCACCCCGAGCGTCCCCCGCTTGTCGAGGTAGAGGTGCGAACCGGCGGTGACCGGGGCCCCGATGCCGGTGGCGGCGACGGGCTCGGAGAAGATGGCATTGATCAGGGTCGACTTGCCGACGCCCGTCTTGCCGAAGATCGCCAGGTTGATCCTGCCCAGTTCGGCGGCCTGCTTGTCGAACTCGGCACGGAAGCTCTCGGTGAACCAGTGAGTCACCTGGCAAGCGTATGTGGCCGACGCCGGTAGACTCGTGAAGGTTGCCCGCACACCGGGCTCGCCGACCATCCCGTCCGGAACGTGCTTGGCGGGCCTGCCCAGGGCCACCACCCTAACGAAGCGAGGAACCGCATGCCCGTCCGCGCAGACCTGCGCAATGTCGCCATCATCGCCCACGTCGACCATGGGAAGACCACCCTGGTCGATGCCATGCTCTGGCAGTCGGGCGCCTTCCGCGAGAACCAGGACGTCAACACCCGCGTCATGGACTCGATGGACCTGGAGCGTGAGAAGGGCATCACGATCCTCGCCAAGAACACCGCCGTCGACCACGTCCTCGGCGACGGCAGCACGGTGACCATCAACATCATCGACACCCCCGGCCACGCCGACTTCGGCGGCGAGGTCGAACGCGGCCTGGAGATGGTGGACGGCGTCCTGCTGCTGGTCGACGCCAGCGAGGGGCCGCTCCCGCAGACGAGGTTCGTGCTGCGCAAGGCGCTCGCCAAGAACCTGCCGATCATCCTGGTGATCAACAAGGTCGACCGCTCGGACGCCCGGATCGCCGAGGTCGTCGACGAGGTGTACTCGCTCTTCCTCGACCTGGTCGACGACGAGAACGCCCACCACCTCGACTTCCCGATCATCTACTGCGCGGCGAAGGCGGGCAGGGCCTCGCTCGAGCAGCCCGCCGACGGCACGCTGCCGGACTCGCAGGACCTCGAGCCGCTCTTCCAGCTCATCATGGACACGATCCCGGCCCCCACCTACACCGAGGACGCGCCGCTGCAGGCGCTGGTGACGAACCTCGACGCGTCCCCCTACCTCGGCAGGCTGGCGCTGTGCCGGATCGTCGAGGGCACCATCAAGCGCGGCCAGACCGTCGCCTGGATCCGCCACGACGGGTCGGTGTCGAACGTCAGGCTCTCCGAGCTGCTCATCACCAAGGCGCTCGACAGGGTGCAGGCGGACTCCGCCGGCCCGGGCGACATCGTGGCGATCGCCGGCATCCCCGAGATCACCATCGGCGAGACGCTCGCCGACCCGACAGACCCCAAGCCGCTGCCGGTCATCATCGTCGACGAGCCGTCGATCTCCATGACGATCGGCATCAACACCTCACCGCTGGCGGGAAAGGTGGGCAAGCAGCTCACCGCGCGGCTGGTGAAGGGCAGGCTGGACGCCGAGCTCGTCGGCAACGTCTCGATCAGGGTGCTGGGCACCGACCGTCCCGACACCTGGGAGGTGCAGGGACGAGGTGAGCTCCAGTTGGCGGTCCTCGTCGAGATGATGCGCCGCGAGGGCTTCGAGCTGACCGTCGGCAAGCCCGAGGTGCTGACCAGGACGATCGACGGCGTGCTGCACGAGCCGGTCGAGCGGCTGACAGTCGACATCCCGGAGGAGCACGTCGGCACCGTCACCCAGCTCATGGGCACCCGGCGGGCGCGCATGGAGCAGATGGTCAACCACGGCACCGGCTGGGTGCGGGTCGAGTACGTGATCCCCGCGCGGGGCCTGATCGGCTTCAGGACGGAGTTCCTGACCGACACCCGCGGCACCGGGATCATGCACCACGTCTTCGAGGGCTACGAGCCGTGGTCGGGCGAGATCAAGACCCGCCTGACCGGTTCGCTGGTAGCCGACCGGCTCGGCACCGTCACTTCCTATGCGCTGTTCAACCTGCAGGAGCGCGGCGAGCTCTTCGTCGGCCCCGGCGACGAGGTGTACGAGGGCATGGTCGTGGGAGAAAACCCGCGCCCCGAGGACATGGACGTCAACCCAACCAAGGAGAAGAAGCTCACCAACGTGCGCTCCTCCACGGGCGACGAACTGGAACGCCTCATCCCGCCGCGCGTGCTCAGCCTCGAACAGGCGCTGGAGTTCTGCCGCTCGGACGAGTGCCTCGAGGTCACGCCGAAGGACGTCAGGATCCGCAAGACGACGCTGGACGGCAACGACCGCGCCAAGCTCCGCAGCCGCGCCAAGAACGCCTAGCCCGGCAGGCCTGGTCAGGCACTCCTGGCCGGGCACCACTTACTGGCGCGGGCGGACCGTCGCTCGGAAGTGCAGGCCGGCGTCGGGGTCGACCAGCGGCTCCTGGGCTGCGGCGATTCCTTCGACGAGCAGCGGGGCGTCCAGCGGCAGCGTGCGCTTGAGCAGCGCCAGCCCGATGGGCCCGAGCTCGTAGTGCAGGGCCGAGGTGCCCATGCGTCCCACGGGGCGTCCGTCGGCCAGCACCTCGGCACCCACCTGGGGCAGCGCGTCCGCCGAGCCGTCGAGCTGCAGCAGTGCGAGCCGCCGCGGCGGGCGTCCGAGGTTGTAGATCCGCGCGACAGTCTCCTGCCCCGGGTAGCAGCCCTTCGTGAGGTGGACAGCCGGCCCGAGCGCCGTCCCGTCGGGGTTCGCCAGCTCGTTGGGGATGGTCTTCTCGTCGGTGTCGAGGAAGGTCCTGGGCAGCCCCGCGGCGATCCTCAGCGCGTCCATCGCCCACGTCCCGGCCCTGACGTCGCCGAGGGTCGCCTCCACGTCAGCGGCGTCCACGATCGCGGGGCCCGCACCGCCGGCGGGCAGGACGAGCCGCTTGTCGGGCTGCTCGGCGATCTCGACGCGGGCGGCGAACACCATCCGCCTCAGCCACGCGAGCAGCGCCTCGGCGTGCCCGGGCTCAGTGTGCGCCCACAGCGTCTGCCCGTCGTCCACCCCGCCCAGCACATGGGTGATGTGTCCCTGGTGGTCGAGGATGTAGGCGGTGACGGGGACCCCCGGCTGGAGGTTGACGAAGTCCTGGCTGGTGACGTCGTTCAGCCAGCGCAGCCGGTCGCGTCCCGAGATCGAGAACACGGGACGGTGCCCCAGGTCGACCGACGCCTCACCGGCGGCCAGCCTGCGCTGCTCGCGCATCGGGTCGCCGTAGTGCCAGACGGCTCCGGCGTCCGGGCCTTCGGGGTGGACGACGGCGGTCATCGGCGCTCCAGCGTGGCCCAGATGTAGGACTGCAGGGAGTGTTCGGAGGTCGCCCTGTCGAACGAGAACATGAGCTTGCCCTCGACCAGCCCGTACAGCCTGCGGCCGGCGGTGTAGGCCACAGCGGCGTCCTTGGTGCGGGCGACGGCGTCGGTGATCAGGTCGAGCCGGCCGGGGGCTATCTTGCCGAACCAGATCTCGGCGAAGCCCTCCGGGCTGCACATCATGACGTCGACGGTGCCGTCGGCGAGCGGGCGCCAGAAGCCTGTCTCCATGGCGAGCGCCTTGACGGGCTTGCCGTCGGCGTCCACCTCGAAGCTCTGCGAGAGGTAGTGCAGGTAGTCACCGCCGTTGTCGTCGAAGTCGACCTGGATGGCGTACTCGATCTTGTCCTCGCCCGGCCACTGCCGGTAGCCGGTGCCCTCCCAGCGTCCTCGCAGCCAGGCGAGCCCGACCAGGGCGGGGTTCAGGTCTGACGGGATCTCGAACATCTCACTCCTCCTTGCGCCGCATCAGCCTGACGAGGCCGATCACGGCCAGCAGCAGCACGAGCGCGCACGCCACGACCACCACGGCGACTGTCACCGATGTCTCCAACAGCACCGGGTCAGCCTATCTTCCCGACTCCCTGCGACCTCTTGTCGCGGCGGGGCGACACGAGCGGCTGACGGTACGCTGCGACGGTGCGAGCGGTGGTGCAACGAGTGTCCTCGGCGTCGGTCAGCGTGGACGGCGAGACAGTGGGACGGATCGAAGGCCCTGGCCTGCTCATCCTGCTGGGGGTGACCCACGACGACGACGAGGCCGCCGCCGACAAGCTCGCCGACAAGATCTGGACGCTGCGCATCCTCGACGGCGAAGTGAGTTGTTCGGACGTCGGCGCTCCCCTGCTGGTCGTCAGCCAGTTCACGCTCTACGCGGACACCAGGAAGGGCAGGCGTCCCTCCTGGTCGGCGGCCGCGCCCAGGCCCGTGAGCGAGCCCCTCGTCGACGCCTTCGTGACTGCCCTCCGCGCCCGCGGTGCGACTGTGGAGACTGGCAGCTTCGGCGAGCACATGCTGGTCGACCTGGTCAACGACGGCCCCGTGACCCTCATCCTCGACAGCTGACCCCGCTCACAGCACCCGGCCCCGCACCTGATGGTCGCGGGGCCGAGCGCTGGAACCGACGCCTGACTACTTGACGGTGAACTTCACGGCCTTGGAGATGGAGTCGCGGTACTTCGACGGCTTCTTCGACTGGAAGGTCGCGACCACGACGTAGGTGCCCTTCTTGGCGACTGTCTTGCCGAACTTGTACGTCGCCTTGCCCTTCCTCAGCACCGGGCCCATGGTGGGGCTGTAGACGGATTCGTAGCTCCCGGTCTTGGCCGACTTGCGGTAGATCAGGAAGCCCACGACGCCGGACGCCTTCGTCGAGCTGACCTTCGCCTTCAGGGTCGCCTGCGTCTTGCCGTACTGCTGGGTGCCCGAGACGCTCACCGTCGTCCTCGTCGACTTCGACTTCGAGATGCCCTTGGTGAACTTCACCGTGATGACGGGGGAGGTCATGCCCGTGACATAAGCGTTCGGCATCACCCGGTAACGGAACTGGATCTGCAGCGTCCAGTTCTTGCCCGTGGAATACCTCCGGGCTGCCTCGCGCATGGTGCCGTTGGCCCACGCCTTGTTGAACTCGCTGTCGCACGCGCCCCCGACGCAGACCCACCCGAAGCCTTCGTTCGCCTCGAGCGTCACGAGGTTGTAGTAGCCGCCGGGGTTCGCGATCGCGAACGCCGGCAGGGTGAAGGCGCCACCCGGCTTGACGGTGATGGTCCTCTTCGACCAACCGCTGATGCTGGTCACAGCCTTGGCGATGGTGAGGGTGAACTGGTTGCTGACGCCCTGGCCGACGTCCCAGAAGCTGTCGTCAGGCATCTTCTGGTAGTCGCCGGAACCCTGCAGCCTCAGGGTGTGGGTCCCGACACCGAGGGAGGCGTACTGCTCCTCGTAGTCGTAGCCGAGGAGTTCGACGAGGCTCACGGTGGCCTTGGAGACAGCATTGGGACAGACAGCAGGCGACGTGCCCGCCGACCCGTAGCCGGTTCCGATGGGGTGCCAACTGCCGCCCCTGAGCTCCTCCACCTGCAGCGAGGAGACGCGACAGCCTGTCCAACTCAGGTTGATGCCGACGTCGGCAAAAGCGCGGACGGTCGTCGCCTTCGGCGAGGCGGTGAGCGACAACTCCTTGGCGGTGGCGGCGTAGGCGGGGGTGGCGCTCAGCCCTCCGGC
>JAEWIK010000131.1 GCA_023387135.1 Actinomycetes bacterium
GCCCGGGGCCCGCGGCGAAGGCGAGGTCGGCCGCCGCCCCGGTTGCCCGCGGCGCGACGCTCGGTGCGCCCGGCAGGGCGTCGACGCGCAGGGTGGGTCCCGACGCGCTCGCGCGGAGGGTGACGGGGCCGACGTGCAGGTCGTACACGGTCGGGTCGAGTTCCGCGGCGATCTCGGGACGGAAGGCAGTCCGCAGCGCGACGGTGAGGGAGTCGGCGGTCATGACGTCGCCCGGTTCGGGAGTGCCCATCGCCTTGAAGCCCCAGCGTCCCAGCGCGAGCACGACCTCGTCGAGGCCGCGCCCGTACTCGGTGAGTTCATAGACGAGGCCGCAGTGGGCCAGGTGGACGCGCCGGACCACGCCCGCCTCCTGCAGCTCCTTCAGCCGCGTGCTGAGGATGTTGGTGGGAATCCGCGGCAGCCCGTGCTTGAGGTCGGTGTAGCGCCGCGGCCCCACGAGCAGGTCACGGACGATGAGCAGCGCCCAGCGTTCGCCGACCAGCTCCAGGGCCGTGGCGACACCGCAGTACTGACCGAAGCCGCGTGCCATTCAGGTCAGGACGAGACCTGGTCGGCAGCCCAGGCCTCCGGGCCGACCTCGGCGGCCGTCGGGTCCATGTAGAACGGCTCGAAGTGGTTGCCGTCCGGGTCGTCGAACTGCCGCTGGTACATGAAGCCCAGCTCGGCGGTCTTGCCGATCCTGGCGCCCGCCTGCTCGGCCCGGTCGACGAAGGCGTCCACGTCCTCGCGGGAGGGCAGGTCGAAGGAGATCAGCGCGAGCGAGGTGGTGGCGGCGTCGCCCACCTGCTTGCCGGTGCCTTCGAGGAAGCCCTGGTAGAAGTCGCGGCGCAGCACCATGAGGTACTTGTCCTCGTCCATGACGACGCAGGCGGCGTTCTCGTCGGTGAAGAGCGGGTTGATGGTCCAGCCGAGGGCTGTGAAGAACGCCTTGGCGCGTTCGACGTCGCTCGTCGGCAGGTTGACGAAGATGTTCATGGCTTCCTTTCGGGGTGGGAGAAGTCCGACTGCTTCACGCTTGCAAAATGCAAGCGAGCTTGTCAATGACAAGCAGCAGTTGTGCGCAGTCGCCCGTCCCGGGGCTCGCCGGGCGGAGTTCTCCGCTGTGCGGCACCGGACGCGCCACCGACCGGTAGCGTCGTGCCGTGCTCACGCTCAGCGGGATCAGCAAGTCCTTCGGGGACCTCCGGGCGCTCGACGACGTCACCTTCACGGTGCTGCCCGGGCGCCTCACGGGCTTCGTGGGACGCAACGGGGCAGGCAAGACCACAGCGATGCGGATAGTCCTCGGCGTGCTCGCCGGCGACGCCGGCACGGTGACCCTGCACGGCTCGCCGGTGGGCGCGGCCGACAGGCGGCGCTTCGGCTACATGCCGGAGGAGCGCGGGCTCTATCCGAAGATGAAGGTGCTCGACCATGTCGCCTACCTCGCGCGCCTGCACGGTTTCGGCAAGCGGGACGCGCTCGACCGGGCGGCGGCCGTGCTCGCGCGGCTGGGCCTCGCCGAGCGGACGGGGGACCTGGTGGAGACGCTCTCGCTCGGCAACCAGCAGCGCGCCCAGATCGCCGCGGCCCTCGTCCACGACCCCAACGTGCTCATCCTCGACGAGCCGTTCTCCGGGCTCGACCCGTTCGCCGTCGAACTCGTGGCCGGCGTCCTGCAGGAGCGCGCGGCCGCGGGCGCGGCGGTGCTGTTCTCCTCGCACCAGCTCGACCTCGTCGAGCGGCTCTGCGACGACCTCGTCATCATCTCCGACGGCAGGATCAGGGCGGCGGGGGACCGCGAGACGCTGCGTAACGACTACTCGTCCGACAGCTACGAACTCGTCCTTGCGGACGGACGGGACCCAGGCTGGATCGCCACCCAACCCGGCGTGACGGGCGTCAGGCTGACAGGCTCGCGCGCCGTCTTCGAGGCTGTCGACCCCGAGGCCGCCCAGCGGGTGCTGCGCCGGGCGGTCGCCGACGCCGAGGTGGCGGGCTTCGGACGCGTCCGTCCCACCCTGGGCCAGATCTTCAAGGAGGTGGTCTCATGAGCAGCGCCGCGCCACTGGACGCCGTCCACGTGACCTGGCTGGTCGCCGTCCGCGAGATAGGGTCCCGCCTGCGCAGCAAGCCGTTCCTGATCTCGACTGCCTTCCTCATCCTGCTGGCGCTGGCGGGCGTGGTCGTCTCGGCGCTGGCCGCCGTGGCGAGCGCCGACGGCTACCGTGTGGCGGTCACGAGGGACGCTGTGTCGCAGGTGCAGTCGGTCAGGGGCCTCGACATCACCGAGGTCGCCGACGACGCCGCCGCCGAACGACTCGTCCGCGAGGGCAGCGTCGAGGCCGCCATCCTCGTCGACGAGTCCAGCCCCGTGGGGGTCGTGCTCGTCGCGGACACCGAGACGCCGGCCGTCCTGCAGGGCATGCTCTCGATCTCCCCGGACGTCCGCCTGCTCAACCCGCCGGCTGCCGACGCGCCGGACGTGACGGTCCGCTACCTGGTGGCGCTCGCCTTCGGGCTCATGTTCCTGATGTCGGCCAGCCTCTTCGGGACGATGATCGCCCAGAGCGTCGTGGAGGAGAAGCAGACGAGGATCGTCGAGATCCTGCTGGCCGCCATCACGTCCCGCTCGCTCATGGCGGGCAAGGTCGTGGGCAACACGGTGCTCGCGCTCGCACAGATCGTGGTGTTCGCCCTCATCGGCGTGCTCGGGCTGGGGCTGACAGGCCAGCTCGGCGTCCTGGGAGGGCTGAGCGCGTCGCTGGCGTGGTTCGTCGTGTTCTTCCTCTTCGGCTTCGTGCTGCTCGCCGCCCTGTACTCGGCGGCGGGGGCGCTGGTCTCCCGGCAGGAGGACGTCGGGGCCACGACCTTCCCGCTCATGCTGCTGGTGGTCGCGCCCTACATGCTCGTCGTCCTGCTGAACGACAACCCTGTCGCCCTCACCGTGCTGTCCTACATCCCGTTCTCGGCGCCGGTCGCCATGCCGACGCGCCTCTACCTCTTCGCCGGCGGCATCGGGTGGTGGGAGCCGCTGACGGCGCTGCTGGTGCTCGTCGCCACCTGCGTCGGGACTGTCCTGCTGAGCGCGCGGGTCTACAGCAACTCGTTGCTGAAGATGGGCGGACGGGTGAAGCTCGCCGAGGCGCTGCGCGCGTGACCCGCCTGCCAGGCGGACGTGACGGCGCCGGCGCCGGCGTCTCTTTGGGGAGCGCGCGTATGCGGAGGGGACGCGGGTCGAATAGGGTTCGAGCATGGCGCTGGGGCAGACCCTCAAGGCAGCGGTGAAGCGGCTGGTTCCCAGCGGCCTCATCTACTCGACGTACGAGAAGCGCCTGCTGACTCATCTCGACCGCCGGCGGCTGCCCAGGCACGTGGCGGTGCTAGCCGACGGCAATCGCCGTTGGGCACGCGCCAACGCTCCCGGCCAGGAACTGGTCGTGGGCTACCGCGCGGGCGCCGACAAGCTGAAGGAGTTCATCGGCTGGTGCGAGGAGGTGGGCATCCCGCTGGTCACGTTGTGGGTGCTCTCCACCGAGAACCTCGCCCGCTCGTCGGAGGACGAGGTCGGCCCGCTGCTGGACGTGATCCGCGACCTGGTGCTCGAACTCGCCGACGGCGGCACCCGCCGCGTCCAGGTGGTCGGTGACCTGAACCTGCTGCCCGACGACACGGCCGAGGCACTGCGCGCCGCCGAGCAGGCGACAGTCGGCAACGCCGGCACCCACGTGAACGTCGCCGTGTCGTACGGCGGCAGGCACGAGTTGCGCGACGCGGTCCGCAGCCTGCTGGCCGCCGAGGCGGCCAAGGGCACCGATCTCGACGAACTCGCTCACACCCTGGAGATCGACCACATCTCAGAGCACCTCTACACCGCCGGCCAGCCCGACCCCGACCTCATCATCAGGACGTCGGGCGAGCAGCGCATGTCGGGCTTCCTGATCTGGCAGTCGGCTCACAGCGAGGTCTACTTCTGCGAGGCGTTGTGGCCGGACTTCCGCAAGGTCGACTTCATCCGCGCGCTGCGCTCCTACTCCCAGCGCGAGCGCCGTTACGGACGATGAACGTTTGTGTCGTCGGGCGTGTCGTTCCCGGACGGCGTCCGCGTCCGACCTAGTGTCGGGCATGTACCGGTACCCGCCGGTACGTCGGGAGGCTTCCAGTCCATGCGACGTCCAGCTCTCACGAGCCACGCGAGCGAACTCGACGAGCGAGAGCAACTGACGCGCGGGCCTGCACCGGGCCCCGTCCTCCCCGGCTGACCACCACTGGTGGGGCCGGGCGATGGTGACGAACGGCCCCGAGAACAGGACCGACGTGCCACGCCAAGCGAGCAGCACCCGTACAGCCTTCTCCAGCACCGCCGCGCAGGCGACAGGGCTGAAGACCTTCGTTCTCGACACCTCCGTGCTGTTGAGCGACCCGACAGCGCTCCGTAACTTCGCCGAGCACGCCGTCGTCATCCCGCTGGTGGTCATCACCGAGCTGGAGGCCAAACGCCACCATCCCGAACTCGGCTACTTCGCGCGGACCGCCCTGCGCTTCCTGGACGACCTGCGGGTCACCTACGGCACGCTCGATTCCCCGGTGCCCGTCAACGAGGTGGAGGGCACAGTCAGGGTCGAGCTCAACCACACCGATCCCGAGCTGCTGCCGCCCGGCTTCAGGCTGGGCGACAACGACTCGCGCATCCTCGCCGTCGCCCTCAACTACCGGGCCGAAGGCCACGACGTCGTGCTGGTCAGCAAGGACCTGCCGATGCGCGTGAAGGCGTCGGCCGTCGGCCTGGCCGCCGAGGAGTACCTGCACGAGCTCCCGCCCGACTCCGGCTGGACGGGGATGGCCGAGGTGGACGTCGCCTCGGCGACCATCGAGCGGCTCTACTCAGACGGTGCGGCTGTGGTGCCCGAGGCGATGGACCTGCCCTGCCACACCGGGGTGGTGCTGCACGGCTCGTCCTCGTCAGCCCTGGGCAGGGTGATGCCCGACGGGTCGGTGAGGCTGGTCAAGGACCGCGAGGTGTTCGGGATCCACGGACGCTCCGCCGAACAGCGGGTCGCGCTCGACCTGTTGCTCGACCAGGAGGTGGGCATCATCTCCCTGGGCGGGAGGGCAGGCACCGGCAAGTCGGCGCTCGCGCTCTGCGCCGGCCTCGAAGCGGTGCTCGAACGCAGGCAGCACTCGAAGGTGCTCATCTTCCGTCCGCTCTACCCCGTCGGCGGGCAGGAACTCGGCTACCTGCCGGGTTCGGAGGGCGAGAAGATGTCGCCCTGGGCGCAGGCAGTCTTCGACACCCTCACGGCCGTGACCAGCAAGAACGTCATCGACGAGGTGCTGGCCCGCAACCTGCTCGAGGTGTTGCCGCTCACCCACATCCGCGGACGGTCGTTGCACGACGCCTTCGTGATCGTGGACGAGGCGCAGTCGCTCGAACGCAACGTGCTGCTGACGGTGCTCAGCCGCATCGGGCAGAACTCGCGGGTGGTGCTCACCCACGATGTCGCCCAGCGCGACAACCTGCGGGTGGGGCGCCACGACGGCGTCGTGGCGGTGGTGGAGAAGCTGAAGGGCAACCCGATGTTCGCCCACGTGACCCTCACCCGGTCGGAGAGGTCGCCGATCGCCGCCCTCGTCACCGAACTGCTGGACGTCTAGCCCCGAATGAGTGTCGGAGCCTCTGGGTAGGTTGTCGGGCATGGCTATCGCGAGCTACCCGTCGATCGTGATCGACTGCCCTGACCCGGCCGCCCTGGCGAACTTCTACGCCACAATGCTCGACTGGAAGGTCGAGGCCCAGTCCGACTGGGTCGACATCCGCGCCGACTACGGTCAGCTGATCTCCTTCCAGCAGGTGGAGGACTACCAGCCCCCGCAGTGGCCCGGGCAGGAGCACCCCCAGCAGATGCACCTCGACGTGGCGGTGGAGGATCTCGACGCCGCCGGTGAGGAGGTGGTGAAGCTGGGCGCGACCAAGGCCGAGTTCCAGCCGGGCACCACCTTCAGGGTGTACCTCGACCCCGCCGGTCACCCGTTCTGCCTCTGCAAGAGCTGAGCCGCACGGCGGGGACGTCGGGCACGGCTCCGGCCCCCGCCGGTCGGGACGGCGTGGGCGGTGCGCTCAGGCCAGGACCGTCACGGGGTCCGGAGGCGCCGGCCGGCGCTCCTTGAGCATGCCCAGGCCGACGACGGCGATGCCCGCCGCGAGCAGGCAGAGCAGCACCACCATCACCAGCACGGCGTCCCAGTTCCAGGTGTCGAACAGCACCCCGGCGACCCAGCCGAACAGCGCAGTGCCACCCAGCCAGGCGAGCTGGTAGAGCGCTGCACCCTGCGCCCTTCCCAGTTGCGCCTTCTGGCCTGTGAGCCCGCTGGCGACGGGGTGGGCGGTGAAGCAGCCGACGGTGAAGACGACGAGCCCGGTGAGGGTGATCCCGAGGTTGTCGACGGCGAGCAGCGACGTGCCCGCGAGCATGACGGCTATCCCGGCGAGGATGACCCTGAGGTGGCCGTACCGGGTGGCGAGCACGCCGCCGAAGCGGCTGGCGGCGGTGCCGGCGAAGTACGCGACGAAGACGAGGCTGGCCCACGTGGCGGGGAGCCCGAACGGCGGCGCCAGCAGCCGGTAGCCGAGGAAGTTGTAGACCGCGCCGAAGGATCCCATCAGCAGCAGGCCCTGGGCGTAGAGCGCGAGCATGGCGGGGTCGGTGAGCTGGAAGAGGATGCGGACCCGCAGCGGATGCTCCGACGCCCGGCCCGCGACGAACCCGCGCGGCGCGGGGATCGCCAGCATGAACACCGCCGCCATCGCCACCGAGACGAGTGCGACCAGCAGGAACCCCGTCCGCCAGCCCCACAGCGCCGACACGTAGCCTGCGAGCAGGCGTCCGACGATCCCGCCCACCGTGTTGCCGGCGACGAAGATGCCGGCGGCGATCGACACCCTTCCCGGTACCAGTTCCTCGGCGAGGTAGGCCATGGCGACCCCGGGGACCGCCCCGAGTGCGAGGCCCAGCAGGCCACGCAGGGCGATCAACTGCCACAGCTCGACCGCCAGCGGGAGGCTGAGCCCCACGACGAGCGCGGCGACCAGGCTCACCTTCATCGCCAGCACCCGTCCGACGCGGTCGGCGACCAGCGCCCACACCAGCACCGACGCCGCCAGCCCCAGAGTGCTGGCGGAGACGGTCAGCGCCGCGGTGGCGGTCGAGGTGCCGAAGGCCGCGCTGATGACGGGCAGGGCAGCCTGCGCGTCGAAGACGAGCGTGAACGTGGCGAACCCCGCGGCGAACAGCCCCCAGGCGATCCGGGAGTAAGCGGGGTCGGCGACATCCCAGCCCGGCCACTGTCGAGTCATGGCCTGGTCACCGAAGCTCACACACCGAAGTCGACCCCTTGGGCCAGCGGGAGCGCCGAGGAGTAGTTGATCGTGTTGGTCGCCATGCGCATGTACGCGTGCCAGGAGTCGGAACCCGACTCCCTGCCGCCGCCCGTCTCCTTCTCGCCCCCGAACGCCCCGCCGATCTCGGCGCCCGACGTCCCGATGTTGACGTTGGCGATGCCGGTGTCGGCACCAGACGCCGAGAGGAAGCGCTCGGCCTCGGCCTGGTCGCGGGTGAACACCGAGGCGCTGAGGCCCTGCGTCACCGCGTTGTTGAGCGCGACGGCCTCGTCGAAGTCGTCGTAGGTGAGCATGTAGAGGATGGGCGCGAAGGTCTCCTCCAGGACGACTCCCGACTGGTCGGGCATCGCTATCAGCGTGGGCTCGGCGAAGGTCGCGTCGAGCCCTTCGACGCTCACCAGGTGGCCGCCCGCCAGGACGGTGCCGCCCTGGGCGACCGCCCGCTCGACAGCCGCCTCGAACTTCTCCCCGGCGGTGCGGTTGAGCAGCGGCCCGACGAGCGTGCCGGGACTGTAAGGGTCGCCGAGCGGCAGCGACCTGTACGCGGTGGCGATCCGCTCCGCCAGGGTCTCCGCCAGGCTGCTGTGCACGATCAGGCGCCGCAGGCTCGTGCAGCGCTGGCCGGCGGTGCCGGCGGCGGAGAACACGATGCCGCGCACGGCGAGGTCGAGCGGCGCCGACGGGGTGACGACGGCGGCGTTGTTGCCGCCGAGTTCCAGCAGCGAGCGCCCGAACCGCGCCGCCACCCTGGGGGCCACCTCGCGGCCCATGCGCACCGACCCGGTCGCGCTCACGAGCGCGACGCGGCGGTCGTCCACCAGCAGCGAGCCGACGTCCCTGCCGCCGGGGACCACCTGGCTGAGGGCGTCGGAGTAGCCGAACTCGGCGATGGCGCGCTGCAGCAGCGCGTTGGCGGCGAGCGCACTCAGCGTCGCCGACTCCGACGGCTTCCACACCACCGGGTCGCCGCAGACCAGCGCCACCGCCGTGTTCCACGCCCACACCGCCACCGGGAAGTTGAACGCCGAGATCACAGCGACCACGCCCAGCGGATGCCAGGTCTCGGCCACCCGGTGCCCGGGACGCTCGCTGGCGATCGTCTTGCCCCACAACTGCCGCGAGAGCCCGACCGCGTAGTCGCAGATGTCGATCATCTCCTGCACCTCGCCGAGGGCCTCGGAGGTGATCTTCCCCGCCTCCAGCGTGACGAGGTCGGCGAGTTCGGCCTTGTGCTCACGCAGCAGCTCGCCGAACCGCCGCACGAGCTGCCCGCGCAGCGGCGGCGGCACCTCGCGCCATTCCGAGAACGCCTCGCGGGCCCTCGCGAGCGCGGCGTCCACAGTCTCCGGCGTGGCGCCCGTGACGTGGAACAGCGGCTCGCCGGCGAGCGCCGACGGCACCGGCAGGTCACCGGGCGGCGGGAGTTCGACCCCCAGGGCTCGGAGTCGTTCGGACGCGAGCCGTCGCAGGTCGTCGATCATGTGCTTCCTTCCTCGGGTGCTCGCCGCGCTCCCCACTGGAGCCCGCGAGCGGGGGCGGGCGACTGCTCAGTGGCAGCCGCCTTCGCCGGGTTCAGCTAGCTGGCAGGGGTGGAGGCGAGCTCGGACAGCGTCTCATCCATCGCCGCCAGGCCGCGACGCAGGTCGTCGGTGGAGATGGTGAGCGCAGGACGGAACCTGACGCTGCGATCACCGCAGCCCAGGATGAGCACGCCATGGGAGGCGAGCCGCTCGATGAAGGCGTTGCGGGTGGCGGTGTCGGGCAGGCTGAACGCGCACAGCAGGCCGCGGCCGCGCGGGTCGCTCATCACCTCGTGGCGGGAGGCCAACTCCTTCAGCTCGTCGAGCAGCCACGCGCCGACCTCTGCGGAACGCTCGATGAGGCCGTCGGCCTCGATGATCTCCAACGTGCGCCGCGACCTCACCATGTCGACGAGGTTGCCGCCCCAGGTCGAGTTCAGCCGGGAGCTGACGTGGAACACGTTGTCGGCGACGTTGTCGACGAGACCGCCGGCCATGATGCCGCAGACCTGCGTCTTCTTGCCGAACGCCACCACGTCGGGTTCCAGCCCCAGGCCCTGGTACGCCCAGGCGGTGCCCGTCATGCCGACGCCGGTCTGCACCTCGTCGACGATGAACAGCGCCTCGTTGCGATGGACGAGTTCCTGCATGGCCTGCAGGAACTGCGGACGGAAGTGGTGGTCGCCGCCCTCGGACTGGATCGGCTCGGCGATGAACGCGGCGATGTCGGGGCCGTGGACGGAGAACGCCAGCTCGGCCTGTTCGAGCGCCTCGCGCTCCAACTCCTCGACGGGACGCTCGCGTCCGTCGGCGTACGTCCCGAGGTAGGGCGACGTGATGCGCGGCCAGTCGAACTTCGGGAACCTGTCGGTCTTGGTCGGGTCGGTGTTGGTGAGCGACATGGTGTAGCCGGTGCGGCCGTGGAAGGCGTGCTTGAGGTGGATCACCTGGGTGCCCAGGTCGCGGGACAGGCCGCGGGACTCGTTCAGCCGGCTCTTGTAGTCGAAGGCGACCTTGAGGGCGTTCTCGACCGCGAGGCCGCCGCCCTCGACGAAGAAGAAGTGGGGCAGCCGCGGATCGCCCAGCACGCGGGAGAAGGTCTCGACGAACTCGGCCATCGCGACGGTGTAGATGTCGGAGTTGCTGGGCTTGTGGATCGCCACCTGACCGAGTTCGGCAAGCATGTCGGGAGTCGTCATTCCCGGATGGTTGAAGCCGAGGGCGTTCGAGGCGAAGAAGCTGAAGAGGTCGAGGTAGTGGTTCCCCGTGAGGGAGTCGACCAGATAGCTGCCGCGCGAGGCCTCGAGG
>JAEWIK010000148.1 GCA_023387135.1 Actinomycetes bacterium
CGTCCCCGGGGCGTGAAGCAGGGTGTCGGCCGCGCCCGGCAAGGGTGGGGTCGCGGCGGGGAGCGGGCCTAGTGTCGTCTTGACCGCGTTACCCGGCCTGTCCCACGGAGGCACGATGACCGTCACCGACCTGCCCGCCGCGCCCGAGGCGCCCCATGCGCTCGCCGCGGCAGACGTGCTGGAGTCGCTCGACTCGACCCAGGCTGGACTCGACAGCGACGAGGCAGCCCGCAGGCTCTCGACCCACGGGCCCAACAAGCTCCCGGAACCGGCGAGGGACGGCCCGGTCAAGCGGTTCCTCAAGCACTTCGACGACGTGCTCATCTACATCCTGCTGGCGGCGGCGGCGCTGAAGGCCGCGCTGGGGGACTGGATCGACTTCTGGGTGATCCTCGCGGTCGCCGTCATCAACGCGTTGATCGGGTTCGTCCAGGAGGGACGGGCCGAGAGCGCGCTGCAGGGGATCAGGAACATGCTGTCGTCAGACGCGCAGGCGCGCCGCGACGGCGACTGGAAGTCGGTGCCCGCCGAGGACCTCGTCCCGGGCGACATCGTCCGCGTGCTGCCCGGGTCGAGGGTCCCGGCCGACCTGAGGCTCATCGAGGCGAGCAACCTGCGCGTGGAGGAGGCGGCGCTGACCGGCGAGGCTGTGCCAGCCTCGAAGTCGGTGGACCCCGTGGACCCGCGCGCCGGCATCGGCGACCGCGCGTCGATGCTGTTCTCCTCGTCCATCGTCTCGGCGGGCCAGGGCGTCGGCGTCGTCACGGCGACCGGGGCGGGGGCCGAGATCGGGCGGATCACGACGATGCTGACCGACATCGAGACCTTCGACACCCCGCTGACGAGGCAGATCACCGCGTTCGGCAAGCGGTTGGCGCTCGTCCTCGCCGTGTTGGCGATCGTCATGGTCACGATCGGCAAGCTGGTGCACCAACTGCCGGTGCCCGAGCTGATCTCGGCGACGATCGGCTTCGCCGTCGCCGCCATCCCCGAAGGGCTCCCGGCGCTGGTGACCATCACCCTGGCGCTCGGCGTGCAGCAGATGGCCCGCCGCAAGGCGATCATCCGCCGGCTGCCCGCGGTGGAGACCCTCGGCTCGGTGACCCGCATCTGCTCGGACAAGACCGGCACCCTCACCACCAACGAGATGACGGTCAGGACCGTGGTGACGAGGGCCGGGGAGTACACGGTCGAGGGGCTCGGCTACGACCCCGCCGGCTCGGTCTCGCTGAACGGCTCGCCGGTGACGCTGGACGAGCGCGGCGACCTGCGGGCGGTGATCACCGCCATGAGCGTGGTCAACGACGCGGTGGTGAAACGCGGCGATGACGGACGCTGGGGGCTCGTCGGCGAGCCGACCGAGGGCGCGCTGCGCACGCTCGGGATGAAGGCCGGCTTCGACGAGAGCGCCTATCCCAGGACGTCGGTGCTGCCCTTCGATTCCGAGCACAAGTACATGGCGACGGCGAACACGACTCCCGAGGGCAACCGCGTCATCCTCGTCAAGGGCGCTCCCGACAGGCTGTTCGACAGGAGCAGCACCGAGATCTGGCCGGGCGGGGCGAGGGTCGAGTTCGACAGGCAGTGGTGGGACGACCAGGTGGGCGCGCTGTCGAACCAGGGTCTCAGGGTGCTGGCAGCCGCCAGCCGTCCCGCCGGCGACGAGCCGCTCGACCACGACTCGCTGACGGGCCTGGTGCTGCTGGGCATCGTCGGGATCGTCGACCCGCCGCGCCCGGAGGCGATCACCGCCGTCGCCACCTGCCGCAGCGCGGGCATCAAGGTGACGATGATCACGGGGGACCACGCGGGCACCGCGACGGCGATCGCGCGCGAGATGGGCATCTTCGACGACGCCTCGGAGAAGGCAGTCACCGGCAGTGACCTGGAGGCCGCCAGCGACGAGCAGTTGCGCGACCTCGTCACGCGGACGGAGGTGTTCGCCAGGACCAGCCCCGAACACAAGCTGAGGCTCGTCAAGGCGCTGCAGGCGAACGGCGAGGTGGTCGCCATGACGGGCGACGGCGTGAACGACGCCCCCGCGTTGAAGCGCGCCGATGTCGGGGTGGCGATGGGCATCAAGGGCACCGAGGCGACGAAGGACGCGGCCGAGATCGTGCTGGCCGACGACAACTTCGCCACCATCGAGCACGCTGTCGAAGAAGGACGCAGGATCCACGACAACCTCCACAAGTCGGTGCTGTTCCTGCTGCCGACGAACGGCGCCCAGTCGCTGGTGGTGCTCGTGGCAGTGCTGTTCGGCCTGACGCTGCCGCTGGCCCCCGTCCAGATCCTGTGGGTCAACATGATCACGGGCGTCACCCTGTCGCTCGCGCTGGCGTACGAGCCCGCCGAACCCGACATCATGCGTCGTCCGCCGCGCCGGCCCGGCACGCCGTTGATCCAGGCGCGCTACCTGCCGAGGGTCGCGGTGGCTTCGGTCCTGATCGCCGCCGCCACGCTCGCCACGTTCGAGTGGGGTCTCGCCCAGTCGGGGAACACGGCTGTCGCGCAGACCTGGGCGGTCACTACCCTCGCCCTCGGCCAGGCTGCCTACCTCTTCAACGCCCGGTTCCTGCGCGAGTCGAGCCTGCGCCGGGAGGCCCTCGGCGGGAACCCGATGGCCTGGCGCGTGCTCGCCGCGCTGCTCGTCCTGCAGGCGCTGTTCTGCTACCTGCCGATCTTCAACACGTGGTTCGGCTCGGCCCCGATCGGGTGGCAGGGCTGGGTGGTCCCGCTGGCGCTCGCGGTGGGTGTGTTCCTCGTCATGGAACTGGCGAAGGCGGGCCTGCGCCGGCGTGAGACCATCGCCGCATGAGCGATGTGATCTGTGGGATAGCCGACGGTTCGGTGCCTGCGGAGGTGGTCTGGCGGGACGACGTGGCTGTCGCCTTCCTCGATCACCGTCCGGTCTTCAAGGGGCACGTGCTGGTGGCGCCGGTCGCCCACTTCGACACGCTGCTCGACCTCCCGGACGACCTGACTGCCCCGCTGTTCACGCTGGTGCGACGTGTGGCGGCGGCCATGGGAACCGCGCTGGGCGCCCAGGGCAGCTTCACCGGCATCAACACGGTGGTCAGCCAGTCGGTGCCCCACCTCCACGTCCACGTCGTCCCGAGGACGAAGGGCGACGGCCTGCGCGGCTTCTTCTGGCCCCGAGGCACGTACGCCGAAGGCGAGGCCGCCGGCTACGCCGCCCGGATCCGCGAGGCGCTGGGCTGACTTAGACGGTCCAGGTGTCGCGGCCGGTGATCAGGGACTGGAGGTCGGCGACGCGCTGGGCGGGGTCGTCCGCCACGGTGATCTGGGCGCGGGCGAGGTCGTCGTAGGAGGGCCGCTCGACGTCCCGGAAGATCCCCACCGGCGCGGTCCGGACGGGGCCCGCGTCGGTCAGCCTCGACAGCTCGAACGCGAGCGCCGGGTCCTCGCGGTGGGCGTCGTGCACGAGCACGTTCTCCAGGCCGACCTCGGACACCGCCACCGCGTGCAGCACGCCGTCGGCGCCGCGGACGATGCCCTGGCTGCCGTCCGGGCCGAACACGATGGGTTCGCCGTGACGCAGCGGGATCAGGCCGGAGTCGGGGCCCTTCAGGCCGTCGAAGGCGCCGTCGTTGAAGATCGGGCAGTTCTGGTACACCTCGACGAGCGCCGCACCCCTGTGGCTCACCGCCGCCGTCAGCACCTCGGTGAGGTGCGCCCGGTGGGAGTCGACAGTCCGCGCCACGAAGGTCGCTTCAGCGCCCAGGGCCAGCGACACCGGGTTGAACGGGGTGTCGACCGAACCGGCGGGCGTCGACTTGGTCAGCTTGCCGATCTCGGAGGTCGGCGAGTACTGGCCCTTCGTGAGCCCGTAGATGCGGTTGTTGAACAGCACGATGGTGATGTTCACGTTGCGCCGCAGGGCGTGGAT
>JAEWIK010000153.1 GCA_023387135.1 Actinomycetes bacterium
CCTCGAGGCCGTCGGGGGACAGGTGCGGGTCGGCGAGGGTGAACGGGCCGACCCGGGTGCGGCGCAGGCGGGTGAGGTGCCCGCCGGTGCCGAGGTCGCGGCCCAGGTCGCGGGCGAGCGCGCGGACGTAGGTGCCCGACGAGCAGTCCACCTCGACGTCGAGGTCGAGCACCGGGACGTCGCCGACCACGCCGGGGCGGCTCGCCAGCACGTCGAACCGGGTGACCGTGACCTCGCGTCCGGCGAGCACCACGTCCTCTCCCCTGCGTGCCCTGGCGTAGGCCCGCTGGCCGTCGACCTTGATGGCCGACACCGTGGACGGCACCTGAGTGATCGTGCCACGAAGCCTGGCGAGCGAGTCCTCGAGCCGTGCCGGCTCGACGTCCGGCGCACCGGGCGCCGCGGTGATCTCGCCCTCGGCATCGTCGGTGACGGTCTCCTGGCCGAGCCTGATGGTGGCGGTGTAGCTCTTGTCGGTGAGGCTCAGGTGGCCGAGCAGCCTCGTCGCCCTGCCGACACCGACGAGCAGCACGCCCGTCGCCATGGGGTCGAGGGTGCCGGCGTGACCCACCTTGCGGGTGCCGAGCATGCGGCGGAGCCTTCCCACCACCTGGTGCGAGGTCCAGCCTGCGGGCTTGTCGACGACGACCAGCGCGCCGTCGACGTCACTCAACCTCGTCATCCTCCGGGTGACGGTAGGGATCGGACTCGCCGGCGTAGCTGGCGCCCGCCGCCTTGGCCGCCACCTCGGCGTCGAGCGCCCGTGCGCGAGCCAGCGCAGCCTCGATCTGGGCTGCCTCCTCCTCCACCCCGTCCAGCACGAAGGCGAGGGTGGGAGTGAACTTCATGCCGAGTTGCTTGCCGACGGCGGAGCGCAGCACGCCGGTCGCCGACGCCAGCGCGACGGCGGTGTCGGCACGGTTGTCGGAGTCGCCGAGCACGGTGTAGAAGACCGTCGCCTCGCGTCCGTCGCCCGAGAGCCGCACGTCGGTCAGCGTGACGAAACCGAGCCTGGGATCCTTGATCCGGCGCTCCAGCATGCCTGCCAGGATCACCTTGATCTGCTCGGCGACCTTCGCCTGTCTGGGATTGGCCATCTCGTCTCTCCTCTCTGGGCCCCGCCACCCTGCACGACGCCCCGGGAATTCGGTCCGGCGTCAGCCGATCCGCTCCCCGGGGCGCCGATGGTCAGGTCAGCTTCGGGGCTTCTCCACCATCTCGAAGGTCTCGATGATGTCGCCGATCCGGATGTCGGAGTAGTTGGCGACCGTCATGCCGCACTCGTACCCCTCCCGGACCTCCGTCACGTCGTCCTTCTCGCGCCGCAGCGACGCGATGGTCGAGGTGTGCACCACGACACCGTCGCGCAGGATGCGCGCCGAGGCGTTGCGGCGGATCGAGCCGTCGATGACCATACAGCCGGCGATGGTGCCGAACTTCGAGGACTTGAAGATCTCGCGGATCTCCGCCTGGCCGCGGACCTGCTCCTCGTAGATCGGCTTGAGCATGCCCTTCAGCGCCGCCTCGACCTCGTCGATCGCCGCGTAGATCACCGAGTAGTACCTGATGTCGACACCGGCGGCGTCGGCCATCTGGGTGGCCTTGCCCTGCGGCCGGACGTTGTACCCGATGATGATCGCGTCGGACGCCGCCGCCAGCGAGACGTTCGTCTCGGTGATGGCACCGACGCCACGGTCGATGACCCGCAGCGACACCTCGTCGCCGACGTCGATCTGCAGCAGCGAGTCCTCCAGCGCTTCGACGGAACCCGCCGAGTCGCCCTTGAGGATGAGCCGCAGCTCCTGCACCTCGCCCTTGGCCATCTCCTCGAAGAGGGACTCCAGGGTCCTGCGCTTGGTCGTCCTGGCGAGCAGGGCCGCACGCTGGCGGGCCTCCCGCTGCTCGGCGATCTGGCGAGCCATCCTGTCGTCCTCGACGACCAGGAAGTTGTCACCGGCACCGGGCACCGACGTGAGACCGAGCACCTGCACGGGCATCGACGGGGGCGCTTCGTCCACCACATCGCCCTTGTCGTTGATGAGGGCGCGGACGCGACCGTGGGCGGAACCCGCCACGATCGAGTCGCCGGTGTGGAGCGTGCCGCGATGGACCAGCACGGTGGCGACGGGGCCCCGGCCGCGGTCGAGGTGCGCCTCGATGGCGACACCCTGGGCGTCCATGTCGGGGTTGGCCCGCAGGTCGAGCGACGCGTCGGCTGTCAGCACGATGGCCTCGAGCAGTTCGTCGAGACCCTGCTTGGTCACCGCGGAGACGTCGACGAACATCGTGTCGCCGCCGTACTCCTCGGGGATCAGGCCGTACTCGGTGAGCTGGCCGCGCACCTTGACGGGGTCGGCGCCCTCCTTGTCGATCTTGTTGACCGCCACCACGATCGGCACGTCGGCCGCCTTGGCGTGGTTCAACGCCTCGATCGTCTGCGGCATCACACCGTCATCGGCAGCCACCACCAGGACGGCGATGTCTGTCGACTTCGCACCACGGGCACGCATGGCGGTGAACGCCTCGTGACCCGGGGTGTCGATGAAGGTGATCTTGCGCGGGATCTCGTCGACCTCGGTCGCCACCTGGTAGGCGCCGATGGCCTGGGTGATGCCGCCGGCCTCGCCCGCCACCACGTTGGTGTTGCGGAGCGCGTCCAGCAGCTTCGTCTTGCCGTGGTCGACGTGGCCCATGACGGTCACGACCGGCGGACGCGCCGCGAGGTCGGACTCGTCGCCCTCGTTCTCGCCGAACTCGATGTCGAACGACTCCAGCAGCTCGCGGTCCTCGTCTTCCGGCGAGACGACCTCGATGTTGTAGTTCAGTTCGGCACCCAGCACCTGGAGCGTGTCGTCGGCCACCGACTGGGTGGCGTTGACCATCTCGCCCAGGTGGAACAGCACCTGCACGAGGGAGGCGGGCTCGACGCCGATCTTCTCGGCGAGGTCGGTCAGCGACGAGCCGCGACGCAGCCTGACCGTCTGGCCTTCACCCTGCCTGACGCGCACGCCGCCAATGCTCGGCGCTTCCATCTGGTCGAATTCTTGCCTGCGCTGCTTCTTCGACTTCCTGCCGCGACGGCTCGGGCCGCCGGTGCGTCCGAAGGCGCCCTGGGTGCCGGAGCCTGCCCTGCCACCACGACCGCCACGGCCGCCGCCCGCGGGACCACCGGTCCCGGGAGGACCGCCGATGCCACCACGACCCGGTGCACCACCGGGACGGCCACGGCCCGCGCCCGGCGCGCCGGGACGGGCGCCGACACGGCTGGGACC
>JAEWIK010000310.1 GCA_023387135.1 Actinomycetes bacterium
ATCGTGACCGGGTGCGAGCGAACGTTGACCGCACCCGCCGCCGGTCACCCTAGCGGCCACCTACGTAGAATTGCTGCCTTCTCACTGGGCGGGAGGTCAGCAGGGCAGGCGGGGCGACGCCGCCGGAGGGCCGGTGAGGTGACTTACAGGGTGTCGAGGAGCTTCTCGGTGAGGTAGCCCAGCCATTCGTAGACCCTGTAGACGTAGCTGCGGGGGTCGTCCTCCGGCAGGGCGTCGAGGCGCTCGGCGTCCTCCGCTGTCTCGATCCCCAGCCGGGCCGCCAGGGAGAGCCGCAGTGCTCCCAGCACCTTCAGCCACTCGTCGATCTCCTTCACGCGCACCTGCACGGGGTGCCTGCCGCCCTCGGAGTCGCGCAGGGCGGTCATCACCACCTCGGCCTGCTCCACGCGCCGGCGTCGCTGCCTGGCCTGGGTGAAGCGCCTGAACTCGGCGGCCGCCGCCGGATCGTCCGGGTAGGCGTCGGGGAACAACCGCCGGATGGCGGGATCCGAGTCGTCGAGCAGGCCGGTCTCGGTGAACTCCGCCTGCCAGCGCTCGAAGGGATCGTCCCCCACAGGCTGCTGGGTGTCGTCGTCCATCAGGGTCGAGAACTGGTCGAGCAGCGACTCCAGCAGGGTCGCCTCGTACTCGGTCATCCGGACCCTGATCATCGGGCCCTTGCGCGCGAAGTCCTTCACGCGTCCCTCGACAGCGTCGCCCACAGGCCGTAGGAGTGCATCGCGTCGACGTCCGACTCCATCTGCTCGCGCGTGCCGTGCGACACGACGGCCTTGCCCTCGGTGTGGACCCGCATCATCAGCTTGTTCGCCTTCGGCTCGGGATAGCCGAAGTAGGTGGTGAAGACGTGGGTGACGTAACTCATGAGGTTGACGGGGTCGTCCCAGACGATCGTCACCCACCCCTGGTCGAGCAGGCGCTCCTCAGCGGGCCGTTCGGTGACGGCTGTGCCGCCCGCGGGTTCGACGGGCGAAGCTGGGGTGGCCATGGGCCCCATTCTGGCACGCTGCGCGCAACCGCCGGACTGCTCGCCACAGGCCCTGCACGGTCACGGAACCGGCCCGGGAGAACGCCCGCCGGGGGTCGCATTAGTCTTGCCGCCATGGACACAGCGGTAGCGTCCGCCACCAGCACCGGGCTGCTGACAGACCATTACGAACTGACGATGGTGCGAGCCGCGATGGGCTCGGGCACCTCCACCAGGCGCTCGATCTTCGAGCTCTTCGGACGCCGGCTCCCCACGGGGCGTCGCTACGGAGTGGTCGCCGGGGTGGGACGGGCGCTCGATGCCGTCGAGTCGTTCAGGTTCGATCCTGCCGAGGTCGACTTCCTGGTGCGGACGGGGGTCGCCGACGACGAACTCGCCGAGTGGCTGTCGTCCTACAGGTTCGGCGGCGACATCTGGGGCTACCCCGAGGGCGAGACCTACTTCCCGGGATCGCCGCTGCTCATCGTCGAGGGCACCTTCGCCGAGGCGGTCGTGCTGGAGACGCTCCTGCTGTCCATCTACAACTACGACTGCGCCGTCGCGTCCGCGGCCTCGCGGATGATCCAGATGGCCGGCGACCGTCCGTGCATCGAGATGGGCTCCCGGCGCGCCAACGAGTGGGCGGCCGTCGCGGCGGCGCGCGCCGCCTACGTCGCGGGGTTCGCCGCGAGTTCGAACCTCGCCGCCGGCATGCGCTACGGCGTCCCCACCACGGGCACGGCTGCCCACTCGTTCACGCTGCTGCACGACTCGGAGGAGGCCGCCTTCGCCGCCCAGCTCGCGGCCCTCGGAGAGAACACCACGCTGCTGGTCGACACCTACGACGTCGAGGACGCGATCAGGACGGGCGTCCGCCTCACCGAGGGCCGGCTCGGTGCCGTCAGGCTCGACTCGGGCGACCTGGCCGAACAGGCCGCCGACGTCCGCGCGCTGCTCGACTCGCTGGGAGCCACCTCGACGCGGATCATCGTCACCTCCGACCTCGACGAGTACCAGATCGCGGCCCTGCGCAGCGCGCCGGTCGACGGCTACGGCGTCGGCACCTCGCTGGTGACGGGGTCGGGAGCGCCCACGTGTTCGTTCGTCTACAAGCTGGTGGCGCGCGCCACCGACGACGACCCGCGCTCCCCGCTGGTGCCGGTGGCGAAGAAGAGCGTCAACAAGAGTTCGATCGGCGGGCGCAAGTACGCGCTGCGCCGGCTGGACGCCGCGGGGCGCGCGGAGGCCGAGGTCATCGGCATCGGCGCCAGGCCTGCCGACGACGGCAACGACAGGGAGCTGCTCGTCCAGTTGGTGACGGGCGGCGAGGTCGTGGGACGGGAGCCCCTGTCGGCGGCGCGCGAGCGGCACCGCCGGGCACTCGCGGAGCTGCCGGTCAGCGCCCACAAGATGTCGCGCGGCGAGCCCGCCGTCGAGACAGTCATGCTCGACGAGCAGGGACGCTCCAGCAGCCCGTACGCCACCAAGGAGGCCTGATGACCCGCGCGCTGATCGTCGTCGACGTGCAGAACGACTTCTGTGAGGGCGGCTCGCTGGCTGTCGCCGGCGGCGCCGCGGTCGCCTCGGCCATCTCCGATCTACTCGGGACCGACCACGGCTACGACCACGTGGTGGCCACCCAGGACCACCACATCGACCCCGGTCCCCACTTCTCCGACCACCCCGACTACGTCGACTCGTGGCCGCCCCACTGCGTGGCGGGCACTCCCGGGGCCGACTTCCACCCGGGCCTGGTGAACCGCGACTTCGAAGGGGTGTTCACCAAGGGCGAGTACGCGGCCGCCTATTCAGGCTTCGAGGGCTTCGACGACGGGATCGGCCTCGGCGAGTGGCTGGTGCGCCACCGCGTCGACGAGGTGGACGTGGCGGGCATCGCCACCGACCACTGCGTGCGGGCCACCGCGGTGGACGCGGCCACGGCGGGGCTGCGGACGCGCGTCCTGCTGCGGCTCACCGCCGCCGTCGCCCCGGACCGCCTGGGAACCACCTTCGACCAGTTCACCGCCACCGGCGTCCGCGTCGTCGAGTAGCCGACGGGGTCACTCCCCCGCCAGCAGCTCGACCTCCGAGCGCGGCACCATCGGGGGCGCCGCGAACCCGTTCATCACGCCGGCGAGGCGCAGCGCCCTGTCGTCGGTGTAGAGCTGTTCCATCGTCATCGGCGTGCCGTCGGGATGGCTGAGCGGCACCCGCCAGTTCGGGTACTCGTTGACGGTGCCGGGCTGGTTCTGGGTGCGGCGGTCGCCCACGGCGTCAGGCAGCGCAGCGCACAGCACCCGCGCGGGGGTCGCCACCAGGTAGCGGTGCAGCCCGAGCACGATGTCCTCCACCGACGGCTCGTCCTCCGTGAGGAAGCCGCGCTCCCGCAGGAAGGCGACGTAGGCCTGCTGCTCCTCGTCGGCGATGTCCAGCTCCGCCTGCAGCGACTCGGTGAGCAGGCCGAGCCGGTGCTGCAGCCTGACGTGGTCCTTGGCGAGGTAGCCGGCCGTCGGCGGCAGGTCGTGGGTGGTGACAGACGCCAGGCAGTACTCGCGCCACTGGTCGGGCGGCAGCGGGTTGCCCTGGTCGTCCTTCTCGAACCACGCGATGGACGTGCCCAGCAGCCCGCGCTCGCGCAGGTAGTCGCGCACCCACGGCTCGACCACGCCCAGGTCCTCCCCGACGATCAGCGCGCCGGCCCGGTGCGCCTCCAGCGCGAGGATGCCGACCATCGCCTCGTGGTTGTAGCGGACGTAGGTGCCCTTGGTGGCGGGCATCCCGGCGGGGATCCACCACAGCCTGAACAGGCCCATGACGTGGTCGACGCGCATGCCTCCCGAGTGCCGCAGCAGGCCTGCGACCATCGTCCGGAACGGGGCGTAGGCGAGGTCGTCGAGCCTGTCGGGACGCCACGGGAGCTGGCCCCAGTCCTGGCCCGTCTGGTTGAAGTGGTCGGGCGGTGCCCCGACGCTGACTCCCTGCGCGAAGGTGTTGCCGTACGTCCAGGCCTCGGCGCTCTCCGCGCTCACCCCGACGGCGAGGTCGCCGACCACCCCGACGCGCATCCCGGCGTCCCGGGCGGCCGACTGGGCGGCCCGCAACTGGTTGTCGGCGATCCACTGGATCCACGCGTAGAAGGTGATCTCCTCGGCCTTCAGCTGGGCGAACTCGGCGACCTCCGGCGAGCTCGGGCGCTGCAGCTCCAGGGGCCACTGCCGCCAGTTCATGCCGTGGACGTTGACGAGCGAGCACCAGGTGGCGAACTGGGTGAGGGCGCGCCCCTCACGCCTGACGAAGTCGTTGAAGGCCATCCGGCGGGCCGGACGCAGCCTGTGCGCGAACACGATGCGGAGCGCGTCGAGCTTCGCGGGCCAGATCTTGTTGCGCGCGATCAGCGGCTCGTCGGCCAGCGCGGCCTCCATCTCGTCCTTGATGGCGGCGATGCGCTCCCTGTCCCGTTCGGGCAGTTCGCCGTACTCGGGAATCGCCTCGGGCCGCACGTAGAGCGGGTTCACGAACCGCCTGCTCGCGGGCAGGTAGGGAGAGGGCTCGATCGGCACCTTCGGCTCGGCGGCGTGCAGCGGGTTGATGAGGACGAAGCTCGCGAACTGCTGCGTGGACGACCAGGTGGCGAGGTCGGCGAGGTCGAGCAGGTCGCCGATGCCCCACGAGTCGTGCGAGCGGATGCTGTAGAGCTGCGTGGCGTACCCCCAGGCGCGCTTGTCCCCCATGGACGCGGGGAAGCCGAGGAAGTGCGGGCTGACGACCAGCGTGCTCTCCTCGGTGCCGTGCTCGGTGACCGCCTGCAGCCTGTGGTAGCCGAGCGGCAGGTCGCCGGGCAGCAGGAACGCCGCCTCGCCGAGTTCGACGCCGTCCACCCAGCGCGTGGGGACCAGGTGCTCCACCTGCGGGATGTCGCGGTGCCCGCCGTCCTCCAGCCTGACCGCCATCGTCACCCAGGTGCCGTTGGGGACGTGGACGAGCACCTCGTGCTCCCTGCCCTCCTGCGTCACGACGCACGGCTGCAGCATCCTCGTCCACGGCCTGTCGTGCAGGGTCTTCAGCGCCGCCTCGGCGCGCTCGGGGTCGGACGCGTCGACGTCCATGCTCGCCAGGACGGCGATCATGGTGTCGTCCTCGATCTCCGTGCGCCGGCCCTTCCAGTCCCAGAATTCGGTGGCGATGCCGAACGCGTCGGCCAACTCGTACAGGAGTGGATTCGACAGTGCCATGGGCTCGGCTTTCGACTCGGGGGGCTGGACCTCAGCAACGATAGTCGGGCTGATTAGGAGCGAAAGAGTGATCGGCCAGCGGTCAGCGGGTTTCGAACGGCAACAGGAGGGTTCGCAGGGCGTCGGCGAGCCTGCCCCGGGTCGGGGCGTCCACGGTTGCCAGGACGTCGTGTTCGAAGGCCAGCAGGTCGGCGAGGGCGGCGCTCGCACGCTCGGCGCCCGCCTCTGTCAGCTTGACGCGAACACCTCGCCGGTCGTCCGCGTTGGGCTCGCGCCTGACGAGACCCTTGGCCTCCAGCCTGTCGATCCGGTTCGTCATGGTGCCGGACGTGGAGAGCGTCAGCCTGGTGAGTTCGCCGGGTGACAACTCGTAGGGTTCGCCTTCCCTGCGCAGCGCCGCGAGGACGTCGAACTCCCACACCTCGAGGTCGTGGGCCGCGAAAGCGTCGCGCCTGGCGAGGTCGAGGTGCCGCGCCAGCCTGCTCACCCGGGACAGCACCTGCATGGGCGACACGTCGAGCCCCGGCGCCTCCGAGCGCCACGCGGCGACGATGCTGTCGACTTCGTCCTCCACGGCACCCTCCCCTCGATGGCTTCGCACCAGAGTATCTCGACATCGAGAAGCCCGGCAGGCCCTCTCGACCGGTCAGCCTGCGTTGGAGGGGGTGCGATCGAGCAGCGCCGCCGAGTGGTTCTGGACGGGGCCGATCCTCACCGAGGCCGCCGCGCCCAGCAGCGAGAGGACCGCCATGCTCGCCATGACGAGCCCGAAGGCCGCCTCGCCGACCCCGAGCGAGATCGCGTAGATCGTTCCGGCGAGGCCGCCCACCAGGGCGTTGCCGAGGGCCTCCCCCACCTGCAGCGACGACGTGTCCCTGCCCAGTTCCCCGGGTTGCGCGAGTTCCATGACCACCAGCGCGGCCGAGGTGTGCGACAGCCCCATGCCGGCCCCGCCGATCACCCAGCCCGCCACCACCAGCCAGGCGGACGCCCCGGGCACGAGCGCCGCCACAGCTATCAGCGCCGTGCCCGCGACAGTGACCAGCGTCCCGATGGTGACGATCGTGTCGCGCCGCACCCGCAGCCAGCGCTGCGACTGCGCCCAGCCGCCCACCGTCCAGCCCACCGAGCCGACGAGCACGCAGGCGGCGGCGACCTGCAGGTCGAGCCGCCAGACTGTGACGAGCATGAGGGTAAGGAACGCCTCGACCCCGAAGTACGAGCCCGAACTCAGGGCCCGCACCCCCACGACCGCGGAGAGCCCGCGTCCCCACGGCCGGTAGCCGGGCGGCATGAGCGGCGGCAGCGCCACGACCAGCAGGCCGATGCCGAGCACCAGCCACAGCAGCGAGAGCGGCTCGATGTGCTGGCCCGCCCACTGCAGCAGCGTCGCTCCCAGGGCGACGAGACCCGCCATGACGAGGCTCGCCCTGGTGCCGGTCTTCTGTTCGGGAACCGGCAGGTCGAGGCTCAACAGCGGACGCAACAGCAGCCCGCCGGCGCCCAGCAGGAGCGGCAGCACCGACCAGAACACCCAGTGCCACGACAGGTTCTCGGCGAGCCACGCGGCGACGATCGGGCCCACCAGCGTCGGCACCATCCACGCGATGGAGAAGCCCGTCATCATCCGCGCCCTCGCGTGACCCTCGAACGCCTGCGCCACGAGGATCATCACGCACACGTTCATCGCCCCGGCACCGAGGCCCTGGACGAAGCGGGCCAGCACCAGCAGCGGCATGGACACGGCGGTGGCGGCGAGGACCAGCCCGACCGCGAACACCACGCCGCCCGCCAGCATCGGGCGCACCGGCCCGAGCCTGTCCGACGCCATGCCGGACGCGACGATCGTGAAGGTCTGGGAGATCATGAACGCCGTGAAGGCCCACGCGTAGAACTCGGGCTGCCCGAGGTCGGCCGAGGCCGCGGGCATGGCGGCGAGCACCGCCATGTACTCGAACGCGACGACTCCCACGCACAGCAGCAGGCCTACCTTGAGCGCCTGGCGCGGCTGCGTCGCTGGCCCTTCGACGGGCCGGCTGGTCTCGTCCATGCCACATCCTCCGCTGGGGACGGCGGCAGTCTCTCATGGATCGGGGGCCTCATCGGGAGTTCCGGCGGCGCCGGGGAGGGTAGCGTTGGCGGCTAGCGCGAGCTGCGCGGAGGGAGAGCAGGCGGGCCAGTGACAGAGCAGGACACCAGAACCACCACGATCCTCGACGAACGGACCGAGTACCGGCTGGACGAGGGCGACCACGAGCGGTTCTCGCACTATGTCGACAAGGCGAAGCTCACCGAGGCCATGGTGATGGGGACGCCGGTGATAGCGCTGTGCGGCAAGGTGTGGGTCCCGTCCCGCAACCCCGACCGCTACCCGGTCTGCCCGGAGTGCAAGGAGATCTGGGAGTCGCTGCAGCCCGGCGACCAGGGCTGACGCCTACGGGACTATCGACCCCTCGGGCAGGATCTCCAGCCTGGGGTACTCCGGCTTCCACATCCTGAGGTAGATGTCGTTGACGGGCTGGGTCATGGGGCGCCGGGCGAGGCCCTGGCGCTCGGCGGTCTTCGCGACAGCCATGGCGACGGTCGCCGAGACCAGCCGCAGGTCGTTCATCGACGGCAGCAGGGACGCGCCGGGACGGTACTCGTTGACCAGGCCGGCCACCGCCTCAGCCGCCGCGTAGATCATCTCGTCGCTCACCCTGCTCGACTGGACGGTGGAGACTCCGAGGCCGAGACCGGGGAAGATCAGCGCGTTGTTGGCCTGGGCGATGGTGTGGTAGACGTCGCCGTGCTTGATGGTGCCGAACGGGCTGCCGGTGGCGATCAGCGCGCGGCCGTCAGTCCACTCGAGGAGGTCGGCGGGGTGCGCCTCGATCCTGCTGGTCGGGTTCGACAGCGGCATGATGATCGGACGCTCGCAGGTCTCGGCCATGGCGCGGACGACGTCCTCGCCGAAGGCGCCGTGCTGCGCGGAGGTGCCGATGAGGATGGTCGGCTGCACCTCGCGCACCACCTCGGCGAGCGTGATGCGGGACGGGTCGGCCACCGTCCATTCCGAGACCTCCGCCCGGCTGCGGGCGTACGGCAACTGGAAGTCCCGCGCGCTGGCGGAGTCCTCGACGATCAGCCCGTGGCTGTTGAAGGCGTAGAACTGGGAGTGGCCGCCGTCGGACGTCCTGCCGGCCCTCGTCATGGCCTCCCGGATGATGTCGGCGATGCCGACCCCCGCGGTCCCCGCGCCGTAGATGACCACCCGGTGCTCGCCGAGCGGCTTGCCGGTCAGGCGGACGGCCGCCAGCACCGCCGACAGCACGACGGCTGCGGTCCCCTGGATGTCGTCGTTGAACGTGCAGATCTCACCCTTGTAGCGGTTGAGCAGCCGGTGCGCGTTGGACGGCCCGAAGTCCTCCCAGTGCAGCATCGCGTTGGGGAAGAGCTTGGTGACCGCCTTCACGAAGGTGTCGATGAACTCCTCGTAGCGCTCACCGCGCACCCTGGCATGGCGCTCGCCGAGGTAGAGGTCGCTGTTGAGCAGCCCGAGGTTGTCGGTGCCGACGTCGAGCACGACGGGGACCGCACGGCGGGGGTGGATGCCCGCCGCGGCGGTGTAGAGCGCCAGCTTGCCGATGGCGATCTGGATGCCGCCGATCCCCTGGTCCCCGATGCCGAGGATGCCCTCCGAGTCGGTGGCCACGACGAGGTCGACGTCGTCGGCGTCGAGCTCGAAGTCGCGCAGCGACTCCTCGACGAGCTCGGGATGGTCGATCGAGAGGAAGACTGCACGCGCGCCGTGGTACTCGTGGCTGAACCTCTCGATCGCCTCCCCGATGGTCGGGGTGTAGACGATCGGCATCATCTCCTCGATGTGCTCGCTCAGCAGCCTGTAGAACAGCACCTCGTTGCGGTCGCGCAACTGCGACAACTGGATGAACTTCGCCAGCGGGGACGGCGACCTGTCGTACTGGGCGTAGACCCGCCGGAGCTGTTCCTCGATGGTGGTGACGCGGTTGGGCAGCAGGCCCGACAGCCCGAGGGCGCGGCGCTCCTCCAGCGTGAAGGCAGTCCCCCGGTTCGCCATCGGATGGACGAGGATCAGCCGTCCGCGGGCGCTCACTCGCAGGACCGTCTCGCGCGAGGAGGTGTCGAGATCGAAGTCGCGCTGCCGCATGCGGTGTCCTTCCGGAATCGGCCCGGGCGCCAGGCCTGCGTGGCGCTCGCTGCCGGCAAGCCGAGGTTAGCGGGCATGGCGCTGCCAAGCGAACACCGGGTTCCCGCCGGACCGCCCCGGGGCCGAGCACTCCCTCGTGCTACGAGGCTCAACCCTCTTAGGATGACCGGCATGGCTGCGAAGACGCTGATCATCCTGCGCCACGCGAAATCGTCGTGGAACACCCCGTCCGCCGACCTGCAACGCCCGCTGGCCGAACGAGGGATCGCCGACGCCACGGCGGCGGGAGCCATCCTCGCCGGGTACGAGCTCGACAGGGTGTTGTGCTCGACGGCGGTGCGTGCCCGGCAGACGTGGGAGCACGCGGTGGCGGGCGGGGCCGCCTGCGACGACGTCGACTACTCCGAAGCCATCTACCACGCGTGGCCGGACGAGTTGCTCGGCGAGCTGCGGGAGCTCGGCGAGGACGTGGAGACAGCGCTGCTCATCGGCCACCAGCCGACGCTCAGCGACCTCGTCGTGGAACTCGCCCGCCAGTCGAAGAAGGTGGACGCCGTGCGCGAGCGCTTTCCGACCTGCGCGCTCGCCGTCCTCACCCACAAGGGTCCCTGGCAGACGCTGGGCCGCGGCAACGCCTCCCTCACGCGCTACGAAATCCCCCGCGGCTGAGCCGCCTCCTAGTAGCGGTAGGTGTCGGGCTTGTAGGGGCCTTCGACGGGGACGCCGATGTAGTCGGCCTGCTCGGGGCGCAGGGTGGTGAGCTTCACGCCCAGCGCGTCGAGGTGCAGGCGGGCCACCTCCTCGTCCAGGTGCTTGGGCAGCGTGTAGACGCCGATCGGGTAGTCCTCCGGCTTGGTGTAGAGCTCGAGCTGCGCGAGCACCTGGTTGGTGAACGAGTTGCTCATCACGAAGCTCGGGTGGCCGGTGGCGTTGCCGAGGTTCATGAGGCGACCCTCGGACAGCACGATGATCGCCCTGCCGTCGGGCATCGTCCACTTGTCGACCTGCGGCTTGACGTTGCTCGTCGTCACCCCGGGCAGCTGCGCGAGCCCGGCGAGGTCGAGTTCGTCGTCGAAGTGTCCGATGTTGCCGACCACGGCGAGGTGCTTCATCCTGCTCAACTGGTCGGCGGTGATGACGTTCACGTTGCCGGTCGCGGTGATGAAGATGTCCGCCACCGGGAGCGCGTCCTCGACCGTCGTCACCTGGTAGCCGTCCATCGTCGCCTGCAGGGCGCAGATCGGGTCGACCTCGGCGATGAGCACCCGCGCGCCCTGGCCCGCCAGCGCGGCCGCCGCACCCTTCCCGACGTCGCCGTAGCCGACGACCATCGCCACCTTGCCGCCGATCAGGACGTCGGTGCCGCGGTTGATGCCGTCGATCACCGAGTGCCTGATGCCGTACTTGTTGTCGAACTTGCTCTTGGTGACCGAGTCGTTGACGTTGATGGCAGGGAACAGCAGCGAGTTGTTGGCGGCCATCTCGTAGAGCCTGTGGACGCCGGTCGTGGTCTCCTCGGTGACGCCGTAGATGCTGTTGGCCACCGCCACCCAGTCGGTCGTCGAGGCCCTGAGGGTCTGCAGCACCACCTGGTACTCGGCGGAGTCGCCGGGGGCGGCGTCGGGCAC
>JAEWIK010000194.1 GCA_023387135.1 Actinomycetes bacterium
CTGCTCGCCGGTTGCGGCGGCGGCGCTCCCGCACCGAGCTCAAGCGCGACGGGTCAGCCCACGTCAACCCCGGCGACGACGGCGCCCGCCGCCCCCGTCACCCTGAACCTCTGGTCCTGGGATCCCAACCTCGACAAGATCGTCGACGTCTGGAACAAGGCGAACCCCGACATCCAGGTCAAGATCTCCGACAACTCCACCGGTGGTGAGGAACTGGTCGCCAAGATCCTGACCGCCCACTCCTCCGGCGATGCCGCGGACATCGTCAAGGTCGAGTACCAGCAGCTTCCCTCCCTGATCGCCGGTGGCGCAGCCGCCGACATCTCGTCCTACGTTCCCGACGCCGCCAGCAAGTTCACCCCCGGCGCCTTCGCCCAGGTCAACTTCGACGGCAAGACCTACGGCCTGCCGCAGGACTTCGCCCCGCTCGTCTTCTTCTACCGCGAGGACATCCTGAAGAAGCACGGCATCGCCGTCCCCACCACCTGGGACGAGTATGCGAAGGCCGCCCGCGACCTCCACAAGGCAGACCCCAAGGTCTGGCTCGGCACGTTCAGCGCCGCCGACTCCGGCTGGTTCACAGGCCTCGCCCAGCAGGCCGGCGCCAACTGGTGGTCGGTCAGCAACAACACCTGGAACGTCAAGATCAACGACGACGCCAGCAAGAAGGTCGCCGACTACTGGCAGGGCCTCATCGGCGAGGGCGTCATCAAGGGCGACCCGTTCTGGACCCCGCAGTGGAACACCGAGATGAACGACGGCACCATCGCCGGATGGGTGTCGGGCGCCTGGGCTCCCGCACAGCTCCCCACCATCGCTCCCGACGGTGCGGGCAAGTGGAAGATGACCGCCCTGCCGGCCTGGACGGCGGGCGACAAGACCACCGGCATCTGGGGCGGCTCCGCCTACGCGGTCACCACCGACTCCAAGTACCCGGAGCAGGCGGCGAAGTTCGTGAACTGGCTCAACACCTCTGACGAGGCACTGTCGATGCAGATCAACACGATCAACGTCTTCCCCTCCGCCCTGTCGGGCCAGCAACTCCCCGACCTCGCCACGCCGCCGGCGTTCATGAAGAACCAGACCGACTACTACAAGCTGACCGCCGAGATCGCGCAGAGCGCTCGCAGCTTCGACATCTGGGGCCCGAACGCCACGGTGATGGACGCCGCCTACCAGGACGGCTTCAAGAAGGCCATCCAGGACAAGGGTTCCTTCAGCGCCGCCCTCGACTCGATGCAGAAGTCGGTCGTCGACGACATGAAGAAGAAGGGCTTCACCCTCGCCGGCTAGTCCCCCCTCCGGAGGGCCCCGGCTGCGAAGCTGGGGCCCTCCACCCCTCGGCCCGCCGCACAACGACGGGCCCTTCGACACCTCGGAAGGAACATCGTGGCTGCCACTACTGCGGGAGCGGTGCCAGTCCTGGCGGCGGCGCCCGCCCGGCGCAGGCGCCGCACCAACGCCGGCTTCGCCCTGGCGCTGTTGGCACCGGCCCTGATCCTGCTGCTGCTCTTCACCGTGGCGCCGGGTGTCTACGCGCTGGTGCTCAGCCTGCAGCAGAAGCGGGTGTCGGGCGGCGGCCTCTTCGGCGGCCAGATGGCCACCGTCTTCGTCGGCCTCGACAACTACGCGTCGGTCGTCCAGGACGGCGAGTTCTGGGCCAGCATCGGGAGGATGCTCACCGTCGCGAGCATCGGCGTCCCCGCCACGATCATCCTCGCCGCGCTCTTCGCCCTCTGCCTGGACGCCGAGCGCACCCGGCTCGTGGGCTTCTGGCGCATCGCCATCTTCCTGCCCTACGCGGTGCCCGGCGTCATCGCCTCCCTGCTGTGGGGCTTCATGTACCTGCCCGGGACGAGCCCGATCCTCGGCGACGTCATCGACTACTTCGGCAACCAGCAGATCTTCCTCTCCGTCGCCAATGTGGCGGTCTGGGGCGTCATCGGCTTCAACATGGTCATCATGTACACCTCGTTGCGAGGCCTTCCGCGCGAGGTGTTCGAGGCCGCCAAGATCGACGGCGCCGGCGAGTTGCAGATCGCGCTGCGCATCAAGCTGCCGATGATCCGTCCGGCCATCGTCATGTGTTCGCTGTTCTCCGTGCTGGGCGCGCTGCAGCTCTACAACGAGCCCGCCCTGCTGCGTCCGCTGGCCAACGCGATCTCCTCCACCTGGGTGCCGCTCATGAAGGTCTACCAGGAGGCGTTCGTGAACTACGACCTGCACAAGGCGGCGGCGGTCTCCCTGCTGCTCGTCGTGATGACAGTCGGACTGTCGGTCCTCGCCAACGCCTTCGGCGCCGTCCTCGGGAGGAAGAAGTGAAGACCCTCGCGGCGCGCACGCGTCCGAACCTGATCGCGATGCTCATCCTGTTCGTGGGGGCCGTCTACTGCCTCTACCCGGCGCTGTGGATCGTGATCGCGTCGACCAAGTCGGGCACCGAGCTGTTCTCGACCCCGACGGCGATCCCGTCCTTCAACGGCGGCTTCTTCCAGAACATCTCCGACCTCATGTCCTACGAGAACGGCGTCTTCGGGAGCTGGATGCTCAACTCGGCCATCTACGCCGGGGGCGGCGGCGCCGTGTCGACGATCGTCGCGGCGGCGGCCGGCTATGCGCTCGCCAAGTACAGGTTCCGCGGGTCGAACCTCATCTTCGGGCTGATCGTGGGCGGGGTCCTGCTCCCGCAGATCATCCTCGCCATCCCGCAGTACCTGCTGATGGCCCAGGTGCAGCTGACCAACTCCCACTGGGCGGTGATCCTGCCGCTGCTGGCGAGCCCGTACGCCACCTACCTCTGCAAGATCTACGCCGAGGCCTCGGTCCCGGACGAGGTCATGGAGTCGGCGAGGCTGGACGGCGCGTCCGAGTGGCGGATCTTCACCGCCATCGGCATCCGGCTGATGAGCCCGGCCCTGGTCACAGTCTTCCTGTTGCAGTTCATCGCGATCTGGAACAACTTCCTGCTGCCGTTCATCATGTTGACCGACCACACGAAGTTCCCGCTCACCCTCGGCCTGTTCACCCTCCTGCAGGCGGGCGGAAACAAGGCGGCGAGCTACGGCATGACAATCATGGGTACGCTCATCGCAATCATTCCCGTCCTTGCGCTCTTCCTTTCGCTGCAGAAGTTCTGGCGCATCGACCTGCTCTCGGGCGGGGTCAAAGCCTGAGGAGGTTGGTTTGTCGGTTCTCGACGAGGTCGCGCTGCGCCGGATCGTCCCGGTCGTGGTGCTCGATGACGCGGCGTCAGCAGGGCCGCTGGCCGAGGCTCTCGTGGCCGGTGGGCTGCCCATTGCCGAGGTGACGTTGCGGACGGCGGCAGCCCTCGACGCCATCGCCGCCATGGCTGCCCGGGACGACCTGCTCGTCGGGGCAGGGACGGTCCTGACTGCGGCGCAGGTCGACCAGGCGGTGGACGCGGGGGCCCGGTTCGTGGTCTCTCCCGGCACCAGCCGCGCGGTCGTGGAGCGCGCGAGGCAGCGCGGCGTCGCGGTCCTGCCGGGCGCGGTGACGGCCACGGAGATCCAGGCGGCGCTCGAGCTCGGGATCGACGCCGTCAAGTTCTTTCCCGCCGGCACCTCCGGCGGCCCGGCGGCGATCAAGGCCCTGGCGGCTCCTTTCGGCGGCGTCAGGTTCGTGCCGACCGGCGGCGTCTCGGCCGCCAACCTCGACGACTACCTGTCGATCCCCTCGGTCCTGGCGGTCGGCGGTTCGTGGATGGTGCCGCAGGCGGCCATCCGGGAGGGCGACTTCGACACGGTGCGGCGCCTGACCGAGGACGCCGTGGCCGCCCTGGGCGAGAGGCTGGCGTGATGAGCGTCCTGGAAC
>JAEWIK010000253.1 GCA_023387135.1 Actinomycetes bacterium
GTTCCAGGCATCCCCGTTCGCCGAGTAGTCTTCGCGGACGGTGCCCCACTGGCGCCCCGACTGGTACGGGCCCCACAGTCGCCAGGGCGCGTCGGGAGGAAGGTCCCTCAGGCGCTCGCCCTCGGGACCGCGGTCCGCCTGAGAAGGCGAACTACGATGGCTCTCATCGGTAGGTATGGCTGCTCCTCAGGTGAGGGCGTGCTCGGCCGGACAACACAACCAGCCTAGGTGGGCGTCCCCGAGACCGGACCGAGAGACCCGGACGAGCACGGCGTCGCAGCCGAGGCATCTCGAGGGGTCGACATGAGTTCAGCGAGCTTGCGCGGCAAGACCGTCATCGTGACGGGCGGTGCCACAGGCATCGGGGCGGCGATAGCCACCCGCGCCGCGAGGTCCGGGGCCAACGTGATAGTCGACTACGTCGTGTCGCCCGACGCGGCGACGACCTTCGCCGACAGCCTGGAAGGTCTCGACGACGTCGGTTCGGTCGAGGCGTTCGAAGCCGACGTGAGTGACGTCGGGCAGGTGCAGGCGCTCGTCGCCGAGGCGGTGCGCCGCTACGGTCGCCTCGACGTCCTGGTGAACAACGCAGGCATCGAGACCAGGCAGTCGCTGCTCGACACCACCGAGGCCGACTACGACAAGGTGCTCGGGATCGACCTGAAGGGCGCCTTCTTCGCCGCGCAGGCTGCAGCCCGGCAGTTCATCGCACAGGGTGGCGGCGGCGTCATCATCAACATCTCCTCGGTGCACGAGGACTGGCCGATGCCGGGCAACGCCGCCTACTGCGTCGCCAAGGGAGGCATGCGCATGCTGACCCGCAACGGCGCCGCCGAGCTCGGCGCGCACGGCATCCGGGTGGTGGGCGTCGCCCCGGGCGCCGTCAAGACCCCGATCAACGCGAGCACCGAGGCCGATCCCGACGCCCTGAAGCGCCTGAACGCCGCCATCCCGCTCGGAGCGATGGCAGAGCCCGAGCAGATCGGCGACGTGGTGGTGTTCCTCGCCAGCGACGCCGCCTCGTACATCACCGCCACGACGGTGGTGGTGGACGGCGGCCTCATGCAGTCCTCCCCGGGTCTCTGACCGGGCACTGTCGGCCGCGGGTGCGCGGAAGGGCCCCGAAATGGGTATGACTCTGACGTCGGAGGCAGGGTGCCGCCGATCGAAGGGGTGATCAGCATGGAGACCTGGGTCTGGATCGTCATCGCGATCGTGGTCATCGCCGTCGTCGTGGCCGCCATCATCTGGGGACAGCGACGCAACGAGCACCGCAACCGCCAGCGCATCGAGCGGGCCGAGGAGTTGCGCACCAAGGGCCAGGAGGCCGACCTCCGGGCCAAGGAGGAAGCCGCCGAGGCCGCACGCCGGCAGGCCGAGGCCCAGCGCGCCCGCATGGAGGCGGAACGCCTCGAACGCGACGCCCAGGAGCGCGCGGCGGAAGCCGAACGCGCCCAGCAGACAGCGCGCGAGCACCTCGACGAGGCCGGCCGCCTGCTTCCCGACGGCGTCGAACCCGACGGGCGTGAGCCGGGGCGCCGTGTCGTGGGAACCGACGACCGCTTCGTCGACCCGCAGCCCGGAGTCGATCGCCAGCCCGGCGTCGGTGAGGACCGGACCCGGCTCTGACGCGCCGCCGGCGCGACGGCGGGCGGCGACGCAGTTAGTCACCCCCAAATCCTGCGTCTTGCCTTATCCGAGCCGGTGAGGAGGATTACGCTCGGCCTCGTCAATGGGGATTCCGGGGCTGCCGCGTCGTGAGGCAGCATGCCCCGAGAAGGTGGGACGCATGGTCGCGGCAGCGCAGGGGGCGACCCCGGAGGAGTTCTCGGACGTGCCCGCGCGCGACGAGCCCGTGATCGTCTGCGAGAGCGTGGTGCGCATCCACAAGCACGGCTCGCTCGAGGTGCAGGCACTGCAGGGCCTCGACCTGCACGTCGCGCGTGGCGAGATGATCGCCGTGGTCGGCCCCTCGGGCGCCGGGAAGTCGACCTTGCTGTCCATCCTCGCCGGCTCCGACTCCCCCACGGCGGGGACGGTGAAGGTGGCGGGCTGGGACCTGACCCGCCTGGCGGGCAAGGAGCGGGTGGCGTACCGCCGCCGCGTCGTGGGACTGGTCCAGCAGCAAACGTCCCGGAACCTGATCCCGTACCTTTCGGCAGCCGACAACGTGGCGGTCCCGCTCGCCCTCGCCGCCTACCCCGGCAGGAAACGTGCAGCACGAGCCGCCGAACTGCTCGACCGGCTGGGCGTCGCGTCCTGCGCAGGCCGGCTGCCACGGCAGTTGTCCGGCGGTGAGCAGCAGCGGGTCGCCATCGCCGTCGCGCTCGCCAACAGCCCGTCGGTCCTGCTGGCCGACGAACCGACCGGCGAACTCGACACCGCGACGTCCCACGAGATCTTCCACGCGCTGCGCGATGTCAGCACCGACGAGGGCGTGACGGTCGTGGTCGTCACCCACGACCCGACGGTGAGCGGACAGGTGGGAAGGACTGTCGCCATCCGCGACGGCAGGACGAGTTCAGAGGTGCTGCGCCACACCGAGCGTTCCGAGAACGGCGAGTCGCGCGTCGTGGCGCAGGAGTACGCGGTGATGGATCGCGCGGGGCGAGTCCAGGTGCCGCGTGAGTTCAGGCAGGCGCTCGAACTGACCCGCAGGGTTCGCCTCACCCTCGAAGCCGATCACCTCGAACTGTGGCCGGACGGACGCCCATGAGCACCTCGCGCTATCAGTTGATGGTCGACCTGCGGTCGGTCCGCCGGACCTACGGGTCGGGAAGGACCGCCGTCACCGCGCTGCACGACGTCTCGCTGCAGGTCGCCGAAGGAGAACTCGTCGCCCTCGTCGGCCGGTCCGGGTCCGGCAAGACGACCCTGCTCAACATCGTCGGCGGGCTGGACAGGCCGGACCACGGCGAGGTCATCGTGGACGGCTCCGACCTCGCGCAACTCGACGAGGCAGGACGCGAACGGGTGCGCCGCGAGAGCGTCGCGTTCATCTTCCAGGGGTTCGGGCTGCTGCCCGAACTCACCGCGGCCGAGAACGTGGGGCTGCCCCTGCGGCTGCGCCGCCTGCCCCCGGCCGACAGGGAACGACGGGCAGCGACCCTGCTCGACCTCGTGGGGCTCGGCGAGCACGGCGGCCACCGCCCCGACGAGATGTCGGGCGGGCAGATGCAACGGGTCGCCATCGCGCGGGCGCTGGCGGGCTCCCCGCGCCTGCTGATCGCCGACGAGCCGACCGGACAGCTCGACACCGAGACCGGCTTGGCGGTGATGGCGCTCATCCGCGGCGTCGTCGAGGCCGAAGGGATGACTGCCATCGTCTCCACCCACGATCCGGTCATGATGGCGCTGGCCGACAGGGCGGTGCGGATCGAGGACGGCAGGCTGGTCGATGCCTGACCAGGCGCCGCCGATCCCTCGCGCGGGCTCCCGGGGACGTCGCTGGCTCGGCCGCGCGGCCTCGCAGTCGGGCCTGATGCTCGCGCTGGCGGCGGTCTTCGCGATGTGCTCGGGAGTGGCGGCCACCGGTGCCCTGCTCCTGACGGCCGGCAACTCGAGCGCGCTCTCGGCGGCGGTGAGACTGGCCGACGGCACCGAGCGGGACGGTTCGGCGGACGTCGCCACCGTGTACGTCAACAGCGCCACGGGCGAGGGCGCCGTGGCTCCCGACGCCGCGACTCTCGTCCCGCTCGTCCGCCGCTCGCTGACCGCCGCCGCGGCCCCGTACCGCGCACAACTGTCCTTGTGGGCGACGTCCCCCACGCTCTTCCTCGACGCCGCGGACGTGCGGCGCGGCTACGTGCTGGACGCCGACACGATCACCGGCAACGCCACCCTCGACGAGGGCGCCTGGCCGACTGCGCCGGCGGCTGGCATCATTCCGGTCGCGCTCCCCGCCACGACCGCCGAAGCGCTCGGGGTGGGAGTGGGTGCCAGGCTGCGCCTGTCGTCCGAGCGCGGGGACGCCCAGGCCACGGCCACGTCGTACCCGCTGCTCGTGACGGGAGTCTTCACGCCTGCCGGCTCGTCGGCCTGGAGCCGTGACCTGCTCGACGGCAGGGGCTACGACCCCGACTACCTGTGGCTGCCCACCTACGGCCCGTTCGTCGTCGCACCGGGCGCCCTCGAAGCGCTGGACGCGCCGTTGGACAGGATCGTCGCCGTGCTCGATCCGGACCTCGCCGGGGACGCGCAGGGCGTCCCGGGGCTGACCCAGCGACTGGAGGCGCTGGCGACCCAGGTGCGGGAAGCCGCCGGGCCGTCGATCGGCTCGGTCAGGG
>JAEWIK010000167.1 GCA_023387135.1 Actinomycetes bacterium
TCACCTCGATGCTCGTCGACAGGTCGAGGCCCGCCAGCGGTTCGTCGGCGACCAGCACCAGCGGTGAGCCCGCCAGCGCGCGAGCGATGCCGGTGCGGTGGCGTTGTCCCGGCGTGAGGTCTCGCGGACGCCTGCGGGCAAGGTCGTGGTCGAGGCCGACCTCGTCGAGGGTCTTGAGGACGTGCTCGCGGCGCGCGCGCCGCCCCGGCCTCGGCGTGAGCGACAGGAGCGGCTCGCCGACGATGAGGTCGACGCGCTGGCGCGGGTCGAGCGAGGAGGACACCGGCTGGACCACACGCCGCAGAGCACGCGACGGCTCGCCGTCCCCGGGCTGCACCGGCGCGGCACCGACCAAGAGTTCGCCGCGCCCCGGGGCGGCGAGACCGAGCAGGACCGACAGCAGCGTCGTCTTGCCCGACCCGGGCGCGCCCACGATGCCCACGCTCCTGCCCGGCCCGATCACGAGCGACACCCCTCTCAGGGTCCTGTCGGTGGCGTCGCGGTGGCGGAAGTCGACGTCCCGCAGTTCCAGCAGCGCCGTCACCGGAGTGCTCCGGTCAGTAGGGCGCCTTCGAGGGCCGACGTGGCTCGCACGAGGTTGCGGGTGTAGCGGTGGCGAGGACGCTCCAGCAGGTCGCCGGTGGCGCCCTGCTCCACCACGGCACCGTCCTTCAGGACGACGAGCGAGCTCGCCACCCGTGCCGCCAGCGCGAGGTCGGGGGTGAGGAACACCAGGGCGAGCCCGCGCCGCCGGCACAGGTCGTCGAGCAGGTCGACGAACTCGAGCCTGCCGGCGAGGTCGAGGTCGCCCGCGGGGTCGTCGACGACGAGCAGCCGGGGAGTGCACGCCAGCGCCATGGCGAGCGCCACACGCTGGCACTGGTCGCCGGTGAGCTCATGGGGGAAGGAGCGGGCAACCCTCCCGAGGTCGTGCAGCGCCACCTCGGCGAGCGAGATCTTGAGGTCGGTGCGCAGGTCGATGCCGCGCCGGTGCTGGTGCCGGCGCAACGGTTCGGCGAGTTGCTGGCCGACCCTGGTGAGCGGGTCGAGCGCGAGGACCGGTCGCCCGGGGACGAGGGCCACCGTCGCACCTCGCAGGCGCGTCAGGGCGGTCTCCGCGGCGCCTGCCACCTCGACGCCGTCCACCGCCAGCGAGCCGGTGGCCGAGAGCCCGCGCGGCAGCAGGCCGAGGATCGCCTGGCCGACGAGCGACGTGCCGGAGCCCGCCTCGCCCACCAGTGCCGCCCGCTCGCCCGGCGCGAGCGTGAGGGAGAGGTCTTCCACCAGCGGGCCGCGGCGATCCGAGATCGTGAGCCCCGCGACGTCCAGCAGCGCGCTCATCGCCGTGCCCGCTCAGGCTCGGTGGCGTCCCTCAGCCCGTCGGCGAGCAGGGCGACGCCCACCACCATGACGAGGAGCGCGAGCCCGGGCGCCCACACCGTCCAGGGCAGGTCGGCCGCGGTGTCCTGCGCTTCGCGCAACAGGTGCCCGAGCGAGAGCTGCGGCGGCGGGACGCCGAGCCCCAGGTAGGACAGCGTGACCTCGGTCAGCATCGCGGCACCGAGGACGAGCCCCGCCTGGGCCAGCAGCGGCGGCAGCAGGTTCGGCAGCAGGTGCCGGTCGACGAGCGCCAGCCTGCCCGCACCAGCGGCACGCGCCGCCGCGACGAAGCGCTCCCGCAGCAGCCGTCTGGCCAGGACGCGACAGCGCGCGGCGACGACGGGGGTCGCCGCCACGCCGATCGAGACCACGACAGCCATCGTCGAGCGCTGGTGCGCGGCGCCCACCAGCAGCGCGAGCAGCAGCAGCGGCAGCGGCAGGACGACGTCCAGCAGCGAGGACGTGAGCCTGTCGAGCCAGCCGGAGGCGAAGGCGGTGACGAGCCCGAGCGCCGTCCCGGCCACCAGCGCGAGGCAGGCGGCGGCGAGGCCCACGGCGAACTCGACCCGCATGCCCCTGATGATCAGCGACGCCAGGTCGCGCCCCGCGGCGTCAGTCCCCAGCCAGTGTGCGGCGCCGGGCCCTTGCGGGGCGCCGGCCGGACCGTCGAGCGGGAACGGCAGCCACCACGACTGCACGACGACGAGGGCGAGGACGAGCCCCGTGACCGACAGGCCGGCGACGAGCGTCGCGCTGGTCCTGCGACGCCGCCCTGCGGCAGCCGCCGGCACGTCGAGGGTGAGTGGGGGAGGGACGGGAGTCGCCGCCCCGGCGAGGCCGCCGATGGCGTCGGTGGCCGGCGCTTCGGGCGCGCTCATGCCGCCGCCTCGTCGAGGGAGTTCCCCGGCCGCGGGTCGACGAGCCGCCGGACGACGTCGGTGAGGAGACCGACGGCCAGCACGAGGACCGTCGTCACGAGCAGGACGCCCTCCAGCGCCGGGACGTCGTGCCGCGCTATCGCCGCCGTCAGCATGGTGCCGAGGCCCGGCAGCGAGAAGACGCTCTCGACGACGAGCGCGCCGACGAGCGTCGCTCCCAGTTCGACGCCGAGGACGGAGATCATCGACGCGCCGGCGTTGCGGAAGCCGTGCTTCGCGAACGCCTCCCACCTGCCGGCACCGAGCGCCCTGGCATGGCGGACGTGGTGCGAGTCGAGCACCGCCAGCGTCGTCGCCAGCACCTGCCGCACCAGCGACGATCCGATCACGACGACCAGCGCGGCGATCGGGAGCACGAGATTGCGCAGCGCGCCGAGCGGGTCTCCTC
>JAEWIK010000083.1 GCA_023387135.1 Actinomycetes bacterium
CCACGACAAGCACTGGCGACGCGACCTCGACGCCCTGCTCGACGCCGGGGTGCGGCACGTCCGCTACCCGATCAGGTGGCCGAGCGTCGAACGCGAGCCTGGGACGTACGACTGGACAGAGACCGACGAGGTGATGGCGCACCTCCACGACAGCGGCGCCGTCGTCATCGCCGACCTGCTGCACCACACGAGCTACCCGGGCTGGCTGCGCGGCGGCCTGCTCGACCCGTCCTTCGCCGCCTCCTACCTGCGCTATGTGGCGGCCGTCGCCGAGCGCTACCCCTGGCTGCCCGCCTACACGCTGCTCAACGAACCCTTCGTCACCACCTTCCTGGCGGCGCACGAGGGGGTCTGGCACCCGTTCGCGCGGGGCATGCCCTCCTTCCTGACCGCGCTCCGGTCGGTGCTGCCGGCGTTGCGCGACGCCGAGAAGCTGCTCAGGCGGGCGCTGCCCCAGGCGCACCACGTCTGGATCGACAGCGCCGAAGCGCACTCGGGCGTCGATTCGGGCGCCGGGTACGCCGACCTCGCCAACGACAGGCGGCACATCGTGCTGGACCTGTTCTGCGGCGTCGAGCTGGACCCGGACCGTCCCTTCGTCGGGGAACTCCTCGCCGCCGGCGGTGAGGACCTGCTGTCGCTCGACCCGGGCCGGGTCGACCTGCTCGGGCTCGACTACTACCCGCAGTCCGAGTGGTTCTACGACGACGAAGGCGCCCACACGCCGTCCCCACAACCGATCGGGCTGGCCGCCGTGGCCCGCCAGTACTGGGCCCGCTACCACCTCCCGATGATGCTGACGGAGACCAACGTCAGGGGACTGCCCACCGACAAGGTGTCCTGGCTCAAGCACGTCCTCGAACAGTACGAAGCGGCCCTGGCAGACGGGCTGCCGCTGCACGGCCTGTGCTGGTTCCCGCAACTCGACTCCATCGACTGGGACTCGATGCTGTCGCTCTCGCTGAACCGCGTCGACCCGGTCGGCGTCTGGAGCGTCAGCGAGGACGGCAGGCGCCGGCCCACGGTGTTCACGCAGGAGTGGATGCGGGTGGTCGCCGGCGCGACCGCGAACGATCTTCCCGCCTACCCGTTCGAGCATCCGTGCAAGGAGCGACTGAGCGGCTTCGCGCCGCTCATGGCGCACTGGTCACGGCTCGACGTGGGACGGCACAACCGCCTGGCACTGCGTCACGGGCCGGCAGAGAAGGACCCCGGGCTGCTGCCCGGCGATGAAAGGAAAGCCATGTCCAGACCACCACGACAGCTCACGCCTGATCTCGTCGTCCTCTCCCACCTGCGGTGGCCGTGGGTGTGGCAGCGACCCCAGCACCTCGTCTCCCGCCTCGCGGCGAGCCGGGCGATGGAGGGCGCCATGACCTTCTTCGTCGAGGAACCGCTGCAGGCCGACGTCGACAGGCCCGAACTCCAGGTGGAGCGCCTCGGCGATGTCGTGCGGATCGTCCTGCTCGTGCCGACGAGCGAGGACGGCGTCTACCGCGGCTTCGCCGAGCCAGCCGCCGCCGACTACCCGACCAGGGTGGCCGAACTGCTCGCCCAACTCGGCGCCAAGCCCGGCCTCGACGCCTGGCTCTACACGCCGATGGCGTTGCAGTTCCTCGCCACGCTCAAGCCGGGCCTCGTGGTCTACGACGTGATGGACGACCTCGCCAGCTTCGCCAACGCGCCGCAGGGGCTGCGCGACAGGCAACTCGATCTGCTGGCGATCGCCGACGTCGTGTTCACGGGCGGACGGAGCCTGCACCGCTCGACGACGGGCCTGCGCACGTCCGACGTCCACCTCTTCGCCAGCGGCGTCGAGCTCGACCACTACGCGCTGGCGAAACGGGCGCGGACGCGGGACGGCTCCGAACGCAAGGTGGCCGGCTACATCGGCGTCATCGACGAACGGCTCGACCTGCGGTTGATCGCCGGCCTCGCCGACCGGCTCGACGACTGGACCTTCAGGATCGTGGGCCCGGTGGCCAAGATCGAGGAGTCCGACCTGCCCCGGCGTCCCAACATCGAGTACCCGGGCATGGTCGACTACAAGGACCTGCCCGCGGAGATGGCGCGACTCGACGTCGCACTCATGCCGTTCGCTCTCAACGAGGCGACGGCCAGGATCAGCCCGACGAAGACTCTCGAGTACTTCGCCGCGGGCCTGCCCGTGGTCTCCACCCGGGTGCCGGACGTGGTGGCCGACTACGGCGACGCCGTCCACCTGGCCGACGACGCGGCGGGGTTCGCCGACGCCTGCGAGCGCGCCGCCGCCACGCAGGGCGAGCCGTCCCCGCAGATCGAGGAGTTGTTGCGTTGCCGCGGCTGGGACTTCATCGCCGACGCGATGCGCGGGCTGGTCGAGAGCACGAGGTCGCGCGGCGACAGCAGGCGTGCCGGCTGGCGCGAGACCTTGTGGGCAGGCTCGGCTCCCAGCCTTCCCGAGATGCTCGGCGACCTGGCCGAGGCCCACAGGCTGTCGGTCAGGGCGGCGACCGAGGGCATCCAGGACCCCTCGCTGGGCAGCAGGAGACTGGACGGGGAACGCGTCCCCGCGCTCGCCGAAGCCGCCGTGGTCTCCGCCACCCCGTACCTGCGGGCGCCCCTGCTGGCCAGGATGCACGCGGTGACGGCGCTGCATCCCGACCACGACGTGCTGGGCGACGGCCGCGAACCCGCCCTCTGCCCGACCTGTGGGGTGCCCGTCCCCTGCCCGACGGCGAAGGCGCTGCAGTGAGGGTGCGGGACGGCTGGCTCGACGGTGCCGACCTGCTCGTCGTCGGCACCGGGATGTTCGGGCTCACCATCGCGGAACGCGTGGCCGAGGAACTGGGCAGGAACGTGGTGATGATCGAGCGTCGCTCGCATCTCGGGGGCAACGCCTACTCCGAGGTCGAACCGACGACCGGCATCGAGATCCACCGCTATGGCGCCCACCTGTTCCACACGTCCAACGAGCGGGTGTGGAACTACGTCAACCGGTTCACGTCGTTCACCGGGTACCGGCACTTCGTCCAGACAGTCTCGGGCGGCAAGGTCTATCCGATGCCGATCACCCTGTCGACGATGAGCTCGTTCTTCGGCCGCCACCTGACCCCGACCGAGGCGCGCGCCCTGGTGAGCGAGCAGGCCGCCGAACTGGCGGGACGAACCCCCGCCAACCTCGAGGAGAAGGCGATCTCGCTGATCGGGCGGCCGCTGTATGAGGCCTTCATCAAGGGCTACACCGAGAAGCAGTGGCAGACCGACCCGAAGCTGCTGCCCAGCGGCGTGATCTCGCGCCTGCCGGTGAGGTACACCTTCGACAACAGGTACTTCAACGACACCTGGGAGGGACTGCCCGTCGAGGGCTACACGCGCTGGCTGGAGGCCATGGCCACCCACCCCCGGATCACTGTCCACCTCGACGTCGACTACTTCAAGGTGCGCGACAGCATTCCCGCCGGCCTGCCCGTCGTCTACACCGGACCGCTCGACAGGTACTTCGGCTACCGGTACGGGGAACTCGGCTGGCGGACGCTCGACTTCGAGCAGGAGATCGTCGACGTCCCCGACTTCCAGGGCGCGCCGGTGGTGAACTACGCGGACACCGACGTGCCCTACACGCGGATCCACGAGTTCAGGCACTTCCACCCCGAGCGCGACTACCAGACGTCGTCCACGCTCATCATGCGGGAGTTCTCGCGGCGGGCCACCGCGGCCGACGAGCCGTACTACCCGATCAACACCGAGCAGGACAGGGAGGTACTGCAGCGCTACCGCGAGGCGGTGCGCTCCGAACCCGACGTCTACTTCGGCGGACGGTTGGGCACCTACCAGTACCTCGACATGCACATGGCGATCGCCTCGGCGCTGCAGCTCTTCGACAACACCCTCGTCCCCAGGCTCGGGCGCAAGCGGCTGGCCCACTCCGACCTGGGCCCGAAGGCACGGACGACCACCGCCGCCGGCTGAGGGCGCCCCGCGACTCCTGCCTGTGACCCGTCGAGGGCCACCAAGTAGGCTGGCGTCCTCGACCCCCACGGCGGTGACAAGGAGCGGGACATGGGCGGACACAGGATCTTCGCCATGGCTTTCGCGAGCGTCTATCCGCTCTACGTCGCGAAAGCCGAACGGAAGGGACGCGGCCAGGACGAGGTCGACGAGATCATCTGCTGGCTGACCGGCTACGACCGGGCGGGCATCCGGCGGGCCATCGCCGACGGCGTCGACCTGGAAACCTTCTTCGCCGGCGCTCCCCGCTTCAACCCGAACGCCTCGCTCATCACGGGCGTCATCTGCGGGTACCGGGTCGAAGAGATCGAGGACCCGCTCATGCAGAAGATCCGTTACCTCGACAAGCTGGTCGACGAGCTGGCCAGGGGCAAGAAGCTGGAATCGATCCTGCGGGACGGCAGCGCAGTCACGTCCTGAAGACCCCCGCCCAGCAGACGAGGAGGGAGCCATGGTGGCCAAGGCAGAGCCCGTCGACCTGGAGGTCGGCGCGCGCGTCGTCAGGCTCACGAGCCCCGACAGGGTCTACTTCCCCGCGCGGGGCTGGACGAAGCTCGACCTCGCGCGCTACTACCTCGCCGTGGGCGACGGCATCGTCAGGGCGCTGCGCGAACGTCCCTGCATGCTGCACAGGTTCCCCTCGGGGCTGGCGGGCGACAAGGTGCATCAGAAGCGACTGCCCGCCGGCGCACCGCCCTGGATCGACACCGTCAACGTGTACTTCCCGCGGTACGGAAGGACCGCCGACGAGTTGTGTGTCACCGAACTAGGAGCCGTGATCTGGGCGGTCCAGATGGCGACAGTCGAGTTCCATCCGTGGAACTCGAGGCGCTCCCACGTCGAGTTCCCCGACGAGTGGCGGATCGACCTCGACCCGATGCCCGAGGCCGGGTTCGAGAGGGTGCGGCGGGTGGCGGTGCTGGCCCACGAGTTGCTGGACGAGCTCGGGATCATCGGCTACCCCAAGACCTCGGGAGGACACGGCCTGCACGTGTACGTCAGGATCGTGCCGGAGTGGACCTTCGGGCAGGTCCGACGGGCCGCGCTCGCCTTCGCCAGGGAACTGGAGCGCCGGGCGCCCCAGGACGTGACCACGACCTGGTGGCGCCGGGAGCGCGACCCGCGCCACGTCTTCGTCGACTTCAACCAGAACGCCCGCGACCACACCATCGCGAGCGCCTGGTCGGTGCGCGGCGTCCCCGAGGGCACGGTGTCGACACCGTTCGACTGGGACGAACTCGACGCCATCGATCCGCGGGAACTGACCCTGGCGACTGTGCCGGAGAGGTTCGCCGCCAGGGGTGACCCGCACGCCGGCATCGACGACGTCACGCACAGGCTCGACACGCTGCTGGAGTGGGCCGATCGGGACGGCCTGCCCGAGTAAGGGCGCGTCCGGCAGGACGCGGGCCGGCCCCCTGCCGGTGCCGTCGCGTCCGGGGCGTTCAGAAGGACTGCATGGCGGCGTGGATCAGCCCACGAATATCGACCCGTGGCCGAGAGGACGCCGCCGGGTGGGTGGCGTCGTCGGGCGCCCGCTCGCCGAGCGTGCGACGCAGGGACCGCAAGGCGCGGTGCTGCAGCACTCTGACGGCGCCTTCGCCCTTGCCGAGGATCGTCGCCGTCTCGGCGACGCTGAACTGGTGCAGGTGTCGCAGCAGGACGACCGCCCGCTGGTCGGGGGTCAACCGGGCGAGGATCTCGTCCACCGCCGCGCGTTGCAGGGCGAACTCGTCGGCCGGGGCGCCGAGACGCGCGCCGTCGGGCATCTGGTCGGGGTCGACTCCCACGGTCTGGGGACGTCGCTGCTCACGCCGCCAGGCGTCGATGAGGCGGCTGCGCGCGATCCTGAACACCCATGTCCTGAAGTCGGCCTCCTCGCCCACGAACTCGTGCAACTGGCGCACCACCTGCAGGAACACCTCCCCCAGGCAGTCGTCGGGGTCTGCGGCCCCCTGGCTGGCGAGGAACCTGAGCAGCCCGGGTGCGAGGTCACGGTAGAGCTCGGCCCACGCCCATTCCGCCCCTTCCGCTGCCGCGGAGAGGACTTCTGGGAATCGTGCGCCGAGTGCCACGGGTTACCGGCCCTTCGCTCTGGCGTCCTGGCTGCGGGACTCGCCCGGGACCTCGATCTTGGGGCCCTTGCCCTGGCCGCCGGGGTCGCCGCCGCGGCTCCGCGCGGCCTCGCTCTTGCCCGGCGTCCGGGGCTGCGGGGAAGGCTTCTGCTCGGCAGGCCCAGGCTTGTCCTGCGCATCCTGCTTGGCGGCCTCCGCCTTCTCCTGGCCCGCCTTCTTGGCGGCGGCAGCCC
>JAEWIK010000087.1 GCA_023387135.1 Actinomycetes bacterium
ACCCCGGGCAGCCGCTCGGCGACGAGCTTGTACTCGCCCGCCTGCTCGGCACCCGCCACCAGGGACGGGACGCGCTCCAGCAACTGCCTGCTGCGGAGCTCGGCGAGCTCCTTCTCGACCGACTTCACCTGGGCCAGCAGCCGCGACACCCGCTCGGTGAGCTGGTCGGGCTGCACCTTCAACAGGTCGGTGAGGTTCGCCACCAGTGCGCGCTCCTTGGCGAGGTGGTCGAACGCGTCGGCGTTCACGAACGCCTCGACCCGCCGGATGCCCGACCCGACTGACGACTCACCGAGCAGGCTGAGCAGGCCGATCTGCGAGGTCCGTCCGACGTGGGTGCCGCCGCACAGCTCGCGGGACCACGGCCCCGCCAGTTCGACCATGCGCACGATGTCGCCGTACTTCTCGCCGAACATCGCCTGCGCGCCCAGCGCCTTCGCCTCGGCCAGCGGCAGTTCCCTGTCGGTCACCTCGTAGTCGGCACGGATCGCCTCGTTGGAGACCCCTTCGAGTTCCTGCTGCAGGCCCGTCGAGAGCCCCTGCGGGCTGTTGAAGTCGAAACGCAGGTAGCCGGGCTTGTTGTAGGACCCCGCCTGGTGGGTGGAAGGGCCGAGCAACTGCCGCAGCGCGGCGTTCACGATGTGCGTCGCCGTGTGGGCCTGGCACGCGCTGTAGCGCGCGGCGGCATCCACTTCCGCCACCACCTTCGCGCCGGGCACCAGCTCGCCGTCGGCGACCCGGACCTTGTGCACGACCAGGCCGTTGACAGGACGCTGGACGTCCAGCACCTCGAGGCTGAGGCCGTCGCCGAGGATGAGGCCGGTGTCGGCGTCCTGGCCGCCGGCTTCGGCGTAGAACGGGGTCTCGTCGAGCACGACCTCGACGACGTCACCCGGCCGGGCCGCCGTCGCCAACTGCCCGTCCGCGACGATGCCGCGCACCCTCGTGTCGGCGGTCAGGTCGGTGTAGCCGAGGAAGGGCACCTCGCCCATGCCGCGCAGGGTCGAGTACGCCTCGGACGCCAGGGCGCCGCCCTTCTTGGCCTTGGCGTCGGCCTTCGCGCGGTCCTTCTGCTCCTGCATCAGCGTGCGGAAGCCCTCGCGGTCGACCTCGAGCCCCTGCTCGGCCGCCATCTCGAGGGTGAGGTCGATGGGGAAGCCGTAGGTGTCGTGCAGCTTGAACGCGCTGTCGCCGGAGAGCGTGGTGGCGCCCTTCGACTTCGCCTCGGACGCCGCCAGGTCGAAGATCTGGGTGCCCGACGCGAGCGTGCGCCGGAACGCCTCCTCCTCGCCGTAGGCGACCTGGCTCACCCGAGCCCACTGGTCGACGATCTCGGGGTACGACGCCGACATCCTGTCGCGGCTCACCGGCAGCAACTCCGGCAGCACCGGGTCGTGCACGCCCAGCAGCCGCATGGCCCTGATCGAGCGCCGCAGCAGGCGCCGCAGGACGTAGCCCCGCGCCTCGTTGCCGGGCGTCACGCCGTCGGTCATGAGCATCAGCGAGGACCTGATGTGGTCGGCGACGACGCGCATCCTGACGTCGTCGTCGTGGTTGGCGCCGTACGCCTTCCCGGACAGCTCGCACGCCTTGGCGAGCACCGGGAACACCTCGTCGATCTCGTACATGTTGTCGACGCCCTGCAGGAGGTAGGCGATGCGCTCCAGGCCCGCGCCGGTGTCGATGTTCTTGCTGGGCAGCGGGCCCGCGACGTCGAAGTCGACCTTGGACCTGACGGCCGAGAGCACCTCGGTCTGGAAGACGAGGTTCCAGATCTCCAGGAACCTGTCCTCGTCGGCCTCGGGGCCGCCGTCGTTGCCGAATTCGGGGCCGCGGTCGACGTAGATCTCCGAGCACGGGCCGCCGGGGCCGGGGATGCCCATGTGCCAGTAGTTGTCCTTGAGCCCGCGCCGCTGGATGCGCTCGGACGGGATCCCGACCTGCTTCCACAGTTCGGTGGCCTCGTCGTCGTCGAGGTAGACGGTCACCCAGATGCGCTCGGGGTCGAATCCGTAGCCGCCGTCCGCCTGCGAACCCGTGACGAGGTCCCAGGCGAACCTGATGGCGCCTTCCTTGAAGTAGTCGCCGAACGAGAAGTTGCCGAGCATCTGGAAGAACGTGCCGTGGCGGGTCGTCTTGCCCACCTCCTCGATGTCGAGGGTGCGGACGCACTTCTGGACGCTGACCGCCCTGTCGTACGGCGCCTGCTCGGCGCCGGTGAAGTAGGGCTTGAACGGCACCATGCCGGCGTTGACGAACAACAGCGTGGGGTCGTTGTACACCAGCGGCGCGGAGGGCACTATCGTGTGCTCGCGCTTGGCGAAGAAGTCAAGGAAACGCTGGCGTACGTCAGCGGTGTTCATCGGTGTTCCTAACGGTTCTCGGCAAGCCCGTGCCTGCCGCGGTTGGACGGATCGCGTGCGGTTCTCCTGGACAAGCGGGTTTCACTTGTCCAGGCCGAGAGCCTCTCGCAGCTCGTCCTCGCGGGTATCCATGGCCTCGCCCATGGTAGAGAGGAAATCGCCGATCCACGACCCGAGCTGACCCCTGGTCTTGTCGAGTTGTTCGGCGACGCCCTTCGGGGTGTAGCGCTGGTAGAGCTCCTTGCCCTTCACCACCACGACGGCGGCGACTGTCACCCCGACGGCGAACCAGAACAGGCGCTTGCCCATTACCTGGCCTTCTTCCGCTTGCCGGTGATCGCCTGGCGCACCCCGTAGGTGAAGGCGGCGGTCTTGATGAGCGGCCCGCCGAGCGTGGCGGTGAACAGGGTGGTGAGCTGCGCGGCGTTCTCGGTGACCACCGTGGCGTGCGCGCTGACGCGTGCGACGTCCTCGGTCACGAGGCTGAGCTTCGACAGCTCCTCGTTGGTCGCCGCGACGGTCCCCTTGAGCTCCTGGAGGATGGGGACCGAGTTGTGCCCGAGGTCGCGGACGGCGAGCCGCAACTCCTCCAGCACGCGGCCGAGCTTCAGCAACGGGACGGCGCAGAACACGACCAGGGCGACCGCAGCCACGGCGGCGATCAGCCCGGCGACCTCACCAACGCTCATCTCTCCCTCTCCTCTAGCGGATACTGCCGAAGCTTATTGCACGAGCCCGCCGACCAGGACAGGCAGGCTGGCACAGTCACTCGGCACTCTCGGCCCCGGCGGGCCCTTTCCGCCGCCCGGGCTCGACGCGCCCGAGCAGCTCCTGGAGGATCTCCAGCCGCTCCTTCATCGCCGCCTCGTTGCCGTGGTCGGTCGGCTGGTAGTACGCGGCGGCGGCGAGTTCGTCGGGCAGGTACTGCTGCGCCGCCACGCCGTGCTCGTAGTCGTGCGCGTACTTGTAGCCCCTGCCGTGGCCGTACGACGTCGCCGAGGCGTAGTGCGCGTCCCGCAACTGCGGGGGGACGGTGCCGATCCTGCCCGCCCTCACGTCCGCCTGCGCGGCGTCGATGGCCTTGATCACCGCATTGGACTTCGGGGCGATCGCGGCGGCGATGGTCGCGTGGGCGAGGTTGATCCGCGCCTCCGGCATGCCGATCAGCTGAACGGCCTGGGCGGCGGCGACGGCAGTCTGCAGCACCGACGGCGCCGCCAGCCCGATGTCCTCGCTGGCGAGGATGATCAGCCGCCGCGCGATGAAGCGCGGGTCCTCTCCCGCCTCGATCATGCGGGCGAGGTAGTGCAGGGACGCCTGGACGTCGGAGCCGCGGACGCTCTTGATGAACGCGCTGATGACGTCGTAGTGCTGGTCGCCGTCCCTGTCGTAGCGGACGGCTGCCCTGTCGACGGCGGCTTCGAGCAGGTCGGCGTCGATCGTGGAGGCGTCGTGGGCGCGGGCGCCGGCCGCCGCCTCCTCCAGGTAGGTCAGGGCTCGCCTGGCATCGCCCCCTGCCAGCCGCAGGAGGCTGGCGCGGGCATCGTCCGAGAGCCCGAACTCCCCCGCCAGGCCGCGCTCGTCGGTGAGCGCGCGGTCGACGAGCGTCGAGATATCCGACTCCGTCAGCGGTTTCAGGGTCAACAGCAGCGACCGCGAGAGCAGCGGCGAGATGACCGAGAAGGAGGGGTTCTCGGTGGTCGCGGCTATCAGCGTCACGAGACGGTTCTCGACCGCCGGCAGCAGGACGTCCTGCTGCGTCTTGGAGAACCTGTGCACCTCGTCGACGAACAGCACGGTGCTGCGCCCTCTCGCCAACTCCCTGCGGGCGGTGTCGAGTTCGGCGCGCACTTCCTTGACTCCCGCCGTCACTGCCGACAGCTCGACGAAGCGGCGGTCAGTGCTGTGCGAGACGACCGCGGCGATGGTCGTCTTCCCGACGCCCGGCGGGCCCCAGAGGAAGACCGACATGGTGTCGCCGTTCGCCAGCCTGCGCAGCGGCGAGCCGGGGCCGAGGAGGTGCTGCTGGCCGACTATCTCGTCGAGGGTGCGGGGACGCATCCGCACGGCAAGCGGAAGCTGGGTGTGGTCGGCGGCGCCGAGCGACCCCTGCCGCCTCGGCGCGGCGGTCTCGGTGACAGTGCCGAAAAGGTCCTCGTCCACGCCACGAAACTACCCCACCGACGCGACAGTCTCGGACGCGGGCGGGCGCTCACGGATTCGTCCCCGCGGTGCTCTTGATTGCGATGCACTTGCGATATATCGTTGACACAACGACAACGACAATCACGCTACTTAAGGAGCATCGCATGAACTTCAACATCCCAGACGACAGGCACCATCACGATCACCACGGTGACCCCAGGCAGGGCCGCGGGCGCGGCAGGGGCTTCGTCCCCGGCGGGCCGGGCAACCCCTTCGGCGGCAATCCTTTCGAACCGGGCTTCGGCCCCCGCGGTTTCCACCCCGGTCCCCCCGACCCTCGCGTCGCACGGCTGCGTGGCGGACGCGGGCGCCGCGGCCAGGTGAGGGAGTCCATCCTCGCCCTGCTGGTCGAGGAGCCCATGAACGGCTACCAGGTCATGCAGGCGCTCGCCGAGCGCACGCAGGGGCTCTGGCGGCCCAGCCCGGGCGCCGTCTACCCCGCGCTCGCCCAACTCGAGGACGAGGGGCTCATCGAGTCCTTCGACAACGAGGGCCAGAAGGCCTTCCGGCTCACCGAGACCGGCAAGGCCGCCGCGGAGAAGATCGAATCCCCGTGGGAAGCCTTCAACGAGGCCTTCGGCAGCCGCAACCTGGAGGCGGTCAAGGCGCTCATGCAGGAGGTCGGCGCGCTCGGTGGCGCCGCCAAGGAACTGATCCGCAACGGCAGCCCCGATCAGGTGCAGGGTGCCGTCGCGGTCGTGGCGGAAGCCCGCCGCAAGATCTACGGCCTGCTCGCCAGCGAACCCGGCACCGCCAACCCCGACGACCTGCGCTGAGCAGGAGCGTCCCGCAGAAGCACCGAACGCCGGCC
>JAEWIK010000098.1 GCA_023387135.1 Actinomycetes bacterium
CCGCAGTACAGCACCCCGGCGAACGGCGTCCCCCGCCGCGCCATCTCGTCGACGGTGGGCTGCGCGACCCGCGTGACGACCTCGTCCACGAGCCCGGCGGGCGCCCACGGCAGCGGGGTGTAGGCGCCCATGCCGCCGGTGTTGGGGCCGGTGTCGGCGTCGCCGACGCGCTTGAAGTCCTGCGCGGGCACGAGCGGCACGACGTGCGTGCCGTCGGACAGGACGAACAGCGACACCTCGGGGCCGTCGAGGTAGTCCTCGACGACGACGCGGCCGTCGGGCTTGGCCAGGCAGGCGAGGGCGTGCTCGAGCGCGGCGGTGCGGTCCTCGGGGACGACGACGCCCTTGCCGGCGGCGAGGCCGTCGTCCTTGACGACGTGGATCGGGCCGAAGAGGTCCAGGGCCGCCACCACCTCGTCCATCGACACGCACAGCCTCGCCTCGGCGGTGGGCACTCCCGCGGCGGCCATGATCTCCTTGGCGAACGCCTTGCTGCCCTCCAGCCTGGCGGCGGCGGCTCCGGGCCCGAAGACGGGGATGCCCGCCGCGCGGACGGCGTCGGCGACCCCGGCGACCAGCGGCGCCTCCGGACCTATGACCACCAGTCCCGCGCCGAGTTCGGTGGCCAGCGCGGCGACTGCCGCACCGTCGAGCGGGTCGACCGGGTGGTTGGTGCCCACCTGCGCGGTGCCCGGGTTGCCGGGGGCGATGTGGACCTCGGCCACCGACGGATCCTTCGAGAGGGCCCACGCCAGCGCGTGCTCCCTTCCACCGGCACCGATCACGAGCACAGTCAGCGTCACGCCACGATCCTAGGGGCTGGCCTCCGCCTCGACCCGGCGTGCCCAGAGCGGGACGGGCGAGCAGATCCCCTGCCCGCTTGTGTGGCAATTGCTGTGTTTATGTGGATTTACCAGTACAATCTCGTCATGCCCGCCAGTGATGTCGCGCCGGAAGAGCGCCTCCTCCCTCACGAGCGCCACGTTCGCATCCTCGAACAGGCTCGCACCCGTTCCCGGGTCGAGGTCTCGGCGCTCGCCGAGGAACTGGAAGTCACCACAGAGACCATCAGGCGTGATCTCGCGATCCTTGAACGACAAGGCCAGTTGCGCCGGATCCACGGCGGCGCCGTCCACGTCCAGCGGCTCGGGTACGAGCCGTCGGTGAACGCCAAGCGCGAACAGCACACCGCCGAGAAGTCCCGCATCGGACGCGCCGCCCGCGAGCTGCTGCCCGACGGCGGCTCCATCCTCATCGACAGCGGCACCACCACCCTCGAACTCGTCCGTCACCTGCCCCCCGATCTCGTGGTGGCGGTGGTGACGAACTCGCTGCAGGCCGCCGCGCTGCTCACCGAACTGCCTCGCGTCGAACTGCTGCTGCTGGGCGGCAGGTTGCGGGACGTCACGGGCGCCGCCGTGGGGTCGTGGACGACGGCGGCCCTCGAAGGGCTGCGCGTCGACGTGGCCTTCATGGGAGCCAACGGCATCACTCCGGAGGCCGGCCTCACCACCCCCGACCAGGCCGAGGCCGAGGTCAAGCGGGCGATGGTGGAGGCCGCGGGAAGGGTGGTCTGCCTCGCCGATCACACCAAGATCGGCCTCACCCAGCTCTGCCGCTTCGCGTCGCTGAAGGAAGTCGACTCCATCGTCACCGACACCGGTCTCGACGAAGCCCTCGCCGAGGAACTCCGCGCCGCGGGTCCGGAAGTGATCCGGGCATGATCGTCACGCTGACCCCGAACCCGAGCGTCGACAGGACCGTCGCGGTCGTCGCGCTGCAACGCGGAAGGGTGATGCGCGCGTCGGCCACCAGGGAGGATCCGGGCGGAAAGGGCCTCAACGTCAGCCGCGCGCTCGCCCTGCACGGCACCTCGACCACCGCCGTCCTGCCCGTGGGAGGCCTCTACGGCAGGCTCATCCTCGACCTGCTCGCGCCGCTCGACCTCGACCTGCGCCCCGTCGAGATCGCGTCGGGCATCCGTACCAACATCGCGATAGTCGAGCCCGACGGCACGACGACCAAGGTCAACGAACTGGGCCCGCACCTGTCCGACGGCGAGCTGGACGGCCTGCGCACCGCCGTGCGCGACGCCAGCCAGGACGCCGGCTGGGTGGTCTGCTGCGGCTCGCTGCCTCCCGGCGTGGACGACGGTTTCTACGCCGAACTCGTGCGCACCTGCCATGCCGACGGGCTCAAGGTCGCCGTCGACTCCTCCGGCGGGCCGTTCTCGGCGGCGCTCGCCGCCGGCCCTGACCTCATCAAGCCGAACCGGGTCGAACTCGCCGAGGCGGTGGGGCGCGAGCTGCGGACGGTGGGCGCGGTGGTCGAGGCCGCCCGTGAGCTGATGGCCGGCGGCGTCGGCACAGTGCTGGTGAGCCTCGGGCGCGACGGCGCCCTGCTCGTCACCCAGACGGAGGTCATCCAGGCGACGGCGACGGTGGCACGGCCGATCTCCACCGTCGGCGCCGGAGACGCCGTGCTCGCCGGCTACCTGCACGCGATCTCGGGCGGCGCCTCGGCCGCCGAGGCCCTGAGCACCGCCGTCGCTTTCGGTGCGGCGGCCGTGGCGCTGCCGGGCAGCAAGATGCCCGGCCCCGACAACGTGGCGGGCGTCAGCGTGGTGGTGACAGAGGGCCCCGACCCCGCGCGTCCGCTGGACGACTGACAGGTCACCGCGTCTCACCGAACGTCCCGGCACGCCGGGCCGCCGCGTGGGCTCAGGCGGGCGGCGTGGCCGACCAGACGAGGTCGAGCGAACTCGACTCACCCGGCTGCAGTGTCAGCAGCGGCCCCAACACCTCGAGTTCGGCGAGCCTGGCGCGCGGGTGCAGGCCCGAGAACTCCGCCAGCGGTTCTGCGAGCGGGCACTGGAGCCAGAGCTCGACCAGGCTGCCGTCGTCCGGGTAGGACGCGGCATGCTCCGGTTCGAACTCGATCCGCAGCGTCGCGCCGTCGGGACGGGCGAGTTCGACGCTGCCCGTGGCGTTGGCGAACCCGAGCTTGCCGACCACGTCCGGCACCTGCAGCACGCGGTGGCCGTCGGCGAAGGTGCCGACCGGCATGGTGCCGAACGCCTCGATCATCACCCTGGGTTCCGCGGCGTCGGCGACCGCCACCCGCAGTTCCCCGCCGGTCTCGAACCCGGCGGTATCCACCTGGCAGACCTCCCAGATCGACCACGTGACGGGCCGCCCTGAGACGTTGGTGAAGGTGTTCCGCTGGCGGAAGCAGTTCCCGGTGGCCGGGACGAGGAAGCTCCGCGTCACGCGCAGGCCCGACCTGGGGTCGGCGGGGCTCGTCATCGCCAGTTCGCGAGCGCCGTCGTGCCGCGACTGCAGGACCGACCAGACCCCGGAATCGAGCACGGGGTCCGGCGGCCCGGGCCACTGGTCCGGACCCGACCAGCCCTGCGGCGCCGGCCACGTCTTCGAGCCGCCGACGTTGGACCACGACGCCATCGAGCCGTCGAGCACCGGCCAGGTCGATCGCGGCCTGACGAGGGTGTCTCCGTCGAAGAACTCGGGGCTGCGCCACAGCAGCTCCGTCCCATCGACGCGCAGCGAGATCAGCCTTCCGCCGCAGGCGGGCCAGAAGACCAGGCTGAGCGCGTCGTTGCCGAGGGTGACGAACTCGTCGCTCAACGCTGGTCCTCGCCGACGAGGATCACCTTGCCCGCCGCGCCCGCTGCCGCCAGCGCGTAGGCCTCGTCGGCGGCATCGAGCGGCAGCCTGTGGCTGACCACCTTGTCGGGGTGCACCTGCTCGGCCTGCAGCTTCCAGGTCAGCTCCTCCATCCCCTGCAGGGACGTCACCCAGGACGCGTAGACGGTGAGCTGCTTGTGGAGCAGCACGTCGGAGACCTCCGTCTCGAGCCTTCCGCCCTCACCCAGCAGGGAGACCCTGCCCCACTCGGCCGCCGCCTCGAGCGCCGTCGAGCGGCCGGCGGCGCTCCCCGAACAGTCGACCGCGACAGCGCACCCGACTCCGTCGGTGAGGGCGAGCACTGACTCGGCGGCGTTCTCGTCCGCCAGGACGATCCCGTCGACGAGCCCCGTCTGCTCCACGAAGGCGGTGCGCTCGGCGCCTCGCTCGACCCCGATGATCCTGCGCGCGCCGAGCAGCCTGCCGATGGTGGCGGCCGCCATGCCCACGGGCCCGAGCCCCACGACCAGCAGGTCCTCCCCGCCGCGGATGCCCGTCCGCTTCAGCCCTTCGTAGGCGGTGCCGAACCCGCACGCGATCAGCGCCCCGTCGGCGTACGTGAGAGGTTCGGGCAGCGGGATGCAGGTCGACTCCTCGACCAGGACGTAGTCGGCGTGGCCGCCGTCGCGCTGCCAGCCATAGGCCTCGCGCCGGGTGCCGTCGCTGCAGCTGATGAAGTTGCCGGAGCGGCAGTTGGGGCACCTCCCGCAGCCCACGATGTGGTAGATCAACACCCTGTCGCCGTCGCCGAACCTGACGCAGCCGGGACCGGTGGCGACCACCCTGCCGCACGGCTCGTGCCCGGCTATCACGCCGCGGTAGGCGGGCTTGCCGTCCAGCCCCTTGTGGGTCTTGTACTCGCGGTAGATGTAGCCGATGTCGCTGCCGCAGATCCCGGAGGCGCCCATCTTGATGACGAGTTGCCCGGGCCCGGGGGTCGGGATCGGGTACTCGCGGACTTCCGCCGTCGAGTTCCCGGGGAGGAACACTCCCCGCATGGTGTCGGTCATGGCCTTTCGCTTTCAGTCGGTGGTGGAGATGCCGCGGCGACGCGACAGCAGGACGTTGAGGAGGACGGCGAGGACGATGATCGCGCCGCTGACCACCTGCTGGAGGAAGGAGTTCACGCCGAGCAGGACGAGCCCGTTACCCAGCAGGGTGATGAAGATCACGCCGAGGAAGGTGCCGAGCAGGCTTCCCCGGCCGCCCGTCATGGCAGTGCCGCCGACCACGACGGCGGCGATCACGCTGAACTCGAGCCCCTGCGCGGCGCCGCCGTTGCCCGAACCGAGGCGGGCCGTCAGCAGCACGCCGCTGATGGCGGACAGCACGCCGGTGGTGACGAAGACGAGGATGCGGACGCGGTCGACGCTGATGCTGGCCAGCCGCGCCGCCCGCGAGTTGCCGCCGACCGCGTACACCGAGCGTCCGTAGGCGGTGCGGGTCGACAGGAAGCCGAACACCACGAAAGCGAGCAGCATCACCCAGGCGGGAGTCGGCACTCCGACGATCCTGCCCGACATGAGGTCGATGACCGGGTCCTCGATGGGGACGGGCACCGGCAGCGCGTCGGTGGTGAACAGGGCGAGGCCGCCCAGGATGTTCCACAGCCCGAGGGTGCCGATGAAGCTCGGCACTCCCACCTTCGCCCGCAGGACGCCGACGAGCCCGCCCCACGCTGCGCCGCACGCGAGCGTGACGAGGATCGCCAGGCCGGACGGGAGGTGGAACGCCGTCAGCGCCTTGGCGAAGATCACCGTCGACAGGGCGACGGCGGGGCCTATGGAGACGTCGATCTCCCCGGCGATGATGACCAGCGTCATGCCTGTCGCGGCCACGCCGATCATGGCGGCGTCGCGCAGCAGCCCCATCTGGTTCGGCGCGGAGGTGAAGCCCGTGGCGGTGAAGCTGAGCACCAGGTAGATCAGCACTATCGCGCCGACGAGGCCGATGATGTTGAGGCCGGTGCCGCTGCTGACAGTGCGCGACCAGCGCTGGCTCACGCGCTCACCCAGGGTGGGAGCGACGGTGTCCGACATGTCAGTTCTCCTCGTTCGCAGTGGTCATGGCGGCGGCCAGCAGGGCCGCCGTCGAGAGGTCGGGAGCGACGAACTCCTCGGCGAGGCGCCCGCCCCGCAGGACGAGGACCCTGTCGCAGACGAGCGGCAGTTCCTCGATCTCGCTGGAGACGAACACGACGGCGGCGCCCTCGTCCGCCAACTGGCGGGTGATGTCGTAGATCTGGGCCTTCGAGCCGACGTCCACCCCGCGGGTGGGCTCGTCGAGCAGCAGCACGTTGCTGCCCGCGTGCAGCCAGCGTCCTATCACCGTCTTCTGCTGGTTCCCGCCGCTCAGGGTGGCGATCGAGTGCTGCAGGTCGGCGACCTTCACCTCCAGCCTGTCGCGCAGGCCCTCGGCGGACGCCGTCAGTCGTCGTGGCCGCAGCGCGCCGTAGCGGCTCACCCGCGCGTAGTCGGACATCACCATGTTCTCGGCGATGCTGAGTTCGGTGATGACGCCTTCGCGCTTGCGGTCCTCGGGGGTCAGCCCCACGCCCAGGCGTTTGGCGGAGCGCGGGTTCGGCCGCCGCAGGGTCACGCCGTTGATCTCGATGGAGCCCGCCGCGGGGGCCCTGAAGCCCGCTATCGCCTGCAGCAACTCGGTGCGGCCAGAGCCGAGCAGCCCCGCGAGGCCGACTATCTCGCCCGCCCGCACCTCCAACGACACGCCGTCGAGCTTCGGAGGGACTGTCAGGTCGGTCACCTTCAGCCGGACGTCGCCGAAGCGGCGGCGGACGTAGGCGCCGCGTTCCCGCTCGCGTCCGCCCAGCATGAGCTCGACGATCTGCTGCGTCGTGACGCCGGCGACCTCTTTCGTGGCCACGTGGCGCCCGTCCCGCATTACCGTGACGGTGTCGGCGATCTGCCTGATCTCGTCCATCCTGTGGCTGACGAAGATCACGCCGACCCCCTGGGCCGCGACCCGGCGGACGACCTCCAGCACCAGGCCGACCTCGTGGCTGGCCAGGGCACTCGTCGGCTCGTCGAGGATGAGCAGGCGCGGCCCGGCATGCAGCGCCCGCGCGATCTCGACGATCTGCTGCTCGGCGAGGGTGAGGCTGGCGACCTCACGGCCGGGGTCGATGGCGACCCCGATCTCCGCGAGCACGCGCCGCGCGGCAGCCTCCTGGGCGGCGGTGTCGATCCCCCACCCCCGCCGCAGCCAGTGGCCGAGGTAGAGGTTCTCGGCCACCGTCATCTCGGGGATGACGCTGAGTTCCTGGTGGACGGTGCTGACGCCGAGCCTGCCCGCCTCCTTGACTCCCCCGTTGAGGGGGACGCCCGACAGTTCGACGGACCCGGCGTCGGGGGTCTCGACCCCCGCGAGCATCCGGATCAGCGTCGACTTCCCGGCTCCGTTGGCTCCGAGCAGCGCCCGGACCTCGCCGGCCCTGACCTCGAAGTCGACGTCGTTCAGCGCCTGCACTCCCGGGTAGCGTTTGCTGACGCCGTGCGCCGCCGCGATCACCGGGCCGCGCTCCGCTGGCTCCATCGCCGGCTCCTTCACCTCAGGTTCGTTGTTGTGGCTGGCCCATGGCCCCGGCGGCAAGGCGCCACCGGGGCCGTGTGCTGGTCGATCAGGGCAGGCCGTCGGGGTGGCTGTCGATCCAGGCCTGGGCCATGTCGGGGGTGTAGAGCTTCACCGGGGCGGGGATCACGCGGTCGGTCGGCTTCTTGCCGTCGATGGCGTCCTTGGCCTGGGCGAAGGCCATCTTTCCGACCTCGATGCCCGAGATGTCGACGACAGCCTGCAGGACGTCGCCGGTCTTGAGCGCCGTCGCGATGTCGGTGGTCATGTCGGAGCCGAAGGCGAAGATCGATCCCGTCTTCGACCTGTTGATGACCGACTTGAAGGCGCCGACCGTGGCACCGCCGGACTGGCCGTACATGCCGTTGATGGTCGGGTTCGCGGTGATGATCTGCTCACCGACGGAGATCGCCTTGTCGGCTTCGGTTCCCTCCTGGTTGGAGAGCACCGCCGCCTTCGGGAGCTTGGCCTGCAGCGCCTCGGTGAAGCCCTTCATCCGCTGCTGGCACACCTCGTACTGCTCGCAGTTCAGGACGCCGAACTTCGGATCCTCCACGCCCTTCTTCTTGTAGAAGTCGGCGGCGTAGTCGCCGGCGAGCTTCCCGAACTCGATCGGGTCGCCCAGGATGTAGGCGGTCACGTACTTCTCCTGCGCCTGGTCACTGACACAGGTGTTGTAGCAGATGACCGGAATGCCGGCGTCCGCCGCCTGCTTGACAGCTGCTATCGAGCCGTCGGTCGACACGGCGGAGATGATGATCGCGCTGACGCCGGACGACACCAGCGACTGCATGAAGGAACTCTCCTTCGCGACGTCGCCCGCCGAGCTGCTCTCGATGAGCTTGACGTTGATGCCCGACGCCGCTGCGGCGTCCTGCACGCCCTTCTTGACGCCGCCGTAGTAGCCCTGGGAGTCCAGGTAGAGCGCGCCGATGCGGACTTCTTGGGCGGCACCCGAGGAGGCACCTCCCGGTGAGGCCGCGCCCGACGAGCAGGCTGCCAGGCCGGAGAGCGAGACGATCGCAGCGACTGCGAACGCGACTCCCTTGATGGATGTGCGCATTGCTCTCATGTCATCTCCTTTGTGTCGATGAGAGTGGTTGGTTGACTTCAGGCGGCACAGCCGCCAGCAGGGCTGACAACTGGCTGGCAGAGGGGTCGGCGGGGTCCGCTGCCTGCACGGACCCGACGAGGTCACGGGCGGTGGCGTACTCGCCCAGCACGTAACTGGCCTGGGCGACCAGCAGGTCGCACGTCAGTTCGTGGCGCCGCGTGAGGTCCTCGTTGAAGAGCAGCAGGCTCGGCAGCGAGGTGGCGAAGTAGTCGATGCCGGCGGGTTCTCCACGGGTGCGCTCCGCCCAGTCCCGCATGGCCGTCGCCAGCGCGACGGCTTCCGCGTCCTGCCCGAGCCGCCGGAACGCGAGAGCCGAGAACATCGAACGTTCACTGTAGGGCGTCGTCGCCATGGCCACGAAGTCGCCCTGCGCGGTGCTCGCGCGACGCCAGGCGGCGACAGCCTCGTCGTGGTCGCCCTGTGCCTCCAGCGCGTCGCCGAGGGCGAGTTCCAGCCGGGCCGTGTTCGCCAGCGGGTGGCGGGCTTCGCCGAGGTTGGCGGGCGGGACGAGCGCCGCCCGCGCCAGCGCGACGGCCTCGGCCGCGTCGGTGGTCTCGAAGGCTGCCGCGAGGCAGGCGTCCTCCCAGGCGCCGAGCACCTGGCCCTCGCCGCCCTCCCACGGCTGGAACTGCCGGTTCCCCAGCAGCGCGAGAGCCTCGCGCGCCCGTCCGACGCCCGTGAGGAGCCTCGCGTACTCGACGCTGAGGTCGTCCCTCGCGGCGACGGCGTCCTGCCGGGGCGCCAGCCGTGCCAGCCGTTGCTCGAGCGACTCACCGAGCCGTTTCGCCAACTGGTCGCGTTCGTAGGCGAGCCGTCCTGCCTCGGGCGCCATGAGCAGCGCTCGTTCGTAGTGCTCGACGGCGGCGACCGGGTCGTGGCCGTGGTTGTACGCGGCCACCCCGAGATTGCGGACGGCGACGGGGTCGTCGGGAGCGTCGCGCCACGCGGCGACGGCGTCCTCGACCCTCCCGCGCGAGTACAGCCAGTGACCGAGGAGCGCGCCCAGCACCGGCTCACCGGGCGCGAACTCGCGCAGCCGGGCCAGCATCAGGGCGTCGGCGAGCCTGCCGGGGAAGCAGGTGGTGCGGTCCGCCTGGCCGGCCGCGGCGATCAACTCCGCGGCGGCGGCGCCGTCGCCTGCGAGCAGGTGGAGGTGCGCCTGGTGCAGCAGGACGAGTGGCAGTTGCCTGCCCTGGCCTTCGACGGGGTCTGTCGCCTCCCGCTCGGCGGCGGCGCGCAGGACGCGGAGGGCGTCGGAGTGCAGCCCGAGGCTCTGGTACTCCAGCGCCACGTCGATCAGCGTCGCGGCGTCGGTGTCGGGAGCCTCGCCCGCCAGGTCGGTGAGCCACCAGTCGATGCCGAAGCGGGTGCGGAACTCGGCCAGCGCCTGCTCGGCCCGCTCGGCGTCCCCGAGCCGGCGCAGAGCGAGGACGACGATCGCCGCCGCCTGCCGCTGGTTGGCGTCGAGGGCCGCCACGGCGCTCGCCCTGTGAAGCGCACCTCGCCAGTCGCCACGGCGGGCGGCGAGCCTCGCCAGCGCGAGCTCCGAGGGCGCCTTCCACGCCTGGTTCCAGGACGCCTTGGCGAAACACCTGTCCGCGTCGTCGAGCTTGCCGAGCGCCTGCTTGACCACCCCCAGCCGGAAGTGGGCCTCGCCGTCGTAGGGGTTGGGGTTGCGGCGCACGAGCCTGGAGACCGCCAGTTCGAGTCGCGCTTCGGCGCTGGCGAGCAGGCCGTCGCGGTAGTCCCTCGCCGCCAGCGCGATGTTCACCCGCGAGTCGCCGGGGTCCCTGCGCAGCGCCTCCTGCCAGTACGGCACCGGCGACCTCGTGGCGTGGCGGTACTGCTCGAGGTGCAGCCCTGTCAGGTACAGCTCCTCGACGGTGTCGATGTCGGCGGGGGCCGGCGGTTCGACGGCGGGGTCGGGGAGCCGCCCGTCGTCGTCGCCGGCGCCGGTCGTCCAGCGCACCACCTCGCTGCCGTCCGCCTCGACGAGCACGGTGAGCGCCCGGCCCGCCGCCGCCCGGGGAACGCCGACCGTCGCCAGGATCGGTGAGCCGGGAGCGCAGTCGGCCTCGGCGCGCCACAGCACCGTGTCGCCGTCCAGCAGCGTCACCGTCGCGGCGACAGCCCTGGTGGCAGCGAACCCGACCGTGGCGACGCCGTCGTCGACGGTGAGCCTCACGGCGCCGTCGAGCGTCGCCTGCTGGGCGGGACCGATGTCCTGGATGGGGTACCAGCACTGGCTGAACTCCTTGGTCTCGCCCGGGGCGAGGAAGCTGAAGTCCGGCTGGTTGTCGGTGTAGACCCCCGCCATGAGCTCGACGTAGGGCCCGTCGCCGTCGGTGAGGTTCGCGTCCCACGCCCAGCCGAACGGCGCGTTGCCCCACGTCCACTGCTTCTTCCCCGGCGAGATCCTGTGGTCGGCCCAGTGCACGAAGCCCGCGCGCCGCCCGTGGTCGTAGCCGCCGAAGAAGTCACCCTCGGACCCCAGGCACATGTAGGAGGTGGGCACCGGGATGTTGCCGTACCAGTCGAGCCGATCGGCGTCCGGGTGCGAGGGGGTCACCCGGGCCTGGTAGTCGACGCCGTAGTAGAGGCCGCGGACCTTCGGGAACGACGTGACGGCCCGCTTGGCGTGGTCGGCGACGTGGTGGACGTCGGGAGGGAAGAAGGACTGGTAGTCGGGGCCGACGGGCGCGGCCACGTTGGCCCACCACAGGAAGGTCTGCACGTCGTCGGTGCGGTTGAAGAGCCGCACCCGCAGTTCGACGACCGAGGAGTCGGGACGCAGCCGCACGCCGTGCATCCCGAGCATCCTGGCGAACGGATCGAGGTCGGCGCACCAGACTGTGCGGCTGCCGTCCGCCTCCTCCTCGATCTGCCACGACACCGGCAGGTAGGTGGCGGGGCGGTGGTGCTGGGGCCAGTTGAACTCCACGCCGCCGGAGATCCACGGGCCCGTCACACCGACGAGCGCCGGCTTGATCACGTTGTTGCGGTAGAAGAAGTCGTAGCCCCGGGTCTTGTCGAGGCCGAAGTGGATCCTTCCTCCCAGTTCGGGCAGGACCATCAGCCGCACGTAGCCGTTCTCGAGGTGGAGGGCGTGCCAGGAGCGAGGGTGCTTGACCGTCTGCACGCGCTCGTAGAACGGCAGCGGGTACACCCTGCCCGACGAGCCCTGGTAGACCCTGCTGTCGAGATAGGCGGGGAAGCTGTCTGGCGGATCGACCTCGTAGGTGTCGATGGTCACGTCCTGCTGCCAGGCCAGGACAGGCTGGCCGGCGATCTCGGCCGGCGCCTCCGGGAGGATGATCTTTGACTCAACTTCGAGCACATCTAGACGCTAAGCCGCGACCAACGAGCGGAACACTGGCTCAACAACTAGAAAGTTGGACAATACTCTGATCGTGACCGACGGAGTTCGCGAGTTCAAGAGGGAGGGTTTCCCGGGCCAGAAGCTGCTCGTGGTGCCCAGGAGCATCGTCAGGTCGGCGCTCGGCGCGCCGCTCACCTCCCAGCTCCTGG
>JAEWIK010000168.1 GCA_023387135.1 Actinomycetes bacterium
CGTCACGTACGCCTGCGTTCCCGTCCCCGTCGCGACCAGCCCGTTGAGCTCCGGAGCGGTGCCGGTGCCGTTGAGGATCTGGTCCTCCAGGGCAGCGTTGATGCCGGCTTCCATCTCGACCTCGACGAACTGCTCCAGGTTCGGGGCGTCCTTGAGGTCGTACTCATGGATCGGCTCGCTGATGTGGGCGACCACGTTCAGTTCACCGTTGACACGCGTGAGCGTCATCACCGACGTGGGCTTCGTCCCACCCTTGGCGACCGGCGCGGCGTTGTTCGTCCGCACGGTCTGCCGCAGGTAGCTGTAAACGCCTCCCTGGATGGTTCGGGCGGGCAGTACGTCCAACAGACCAGTAGCGGGCTGTCCGATGGACACGGGAGACTCGGTGAGCACCTCTGGAGGGACAGCGGTGGAACCTGAGGCGATGAAGGCTCGGAGCGAGAGTTCCCCCGTGGCGGACGCCAGGCTCCCCGCCATGCCGGATCCCGCGATGCGCAGGTAGCGCCGCCCATCCGAACCGTCACCGCTGCGCACCGAGACCGGCGGCTTGACGACCTGTTGGGCGCGAGCGTCGACGTCGGCCTCTTCCCTCTCGACGCTCTCCAGCCTGGCGATCTCGTCGTCAAGAGCCTGCACCGTAGCCGCTTGGGTGGAGCGCTGCTCGATGAGCTCGGCCTGCCTCGCCTTGTCATAGCCGGAGCCCTGGACCTTGTCCAGCTCCGCACCGAGATCGTTGTACTTGATCGCCGCGGAGTTTCGTTCGCGCAACTTACGCTCGATCAGTTCCTTGATTGTCATTGTCGTTATCCCCTTCTTTGGGACTTGTGCCTAGGGACCACGTCACAAGTTGCGCGCGTCTGAGCACGCACGGCGTGGTGTTGAATGAACGGGCCCGCAGGAGACTCTGGGAAACCCGCACCGGAGATAGGCAGGGGCGGTCTCGCACGACGGTCGGCGGGGGCACCGCACCCCAATTGATGGGGCAGGGTACTTCCAGCGGCTAAGGCCAGAATACCGTCCGGGCCTACGATTCGTCGTCACGAATCGCCGCCCTCGCGAAGCCGTCTGTAGACCCGCCCATCGGGGCCAGTGCGGTAGACCCAGAGGGCGTCGGCGACGTCCGCCTCCAGTTCCTCCTGAGCAGTCGCGCAATCGATGCAGCGAACACCGACCACTTGGTCGCACTCGAAAGCTGGGGGTCGTGGGATTTCGGTCATTGCTGTAGTTCCTTCCTGGTGTCGGGAGCGGCCATGAATGCGCCGCAGAGCGGGCAGGACGCGATAGGCCCTGCCGTGGGATGCATCTGCAGTCGAGGGGCTGCAGAGCGAGAGCACCATTCACGGTGTTCCATGGTCGGCCGCCCTGGGGTCATTGCCCGACCCCCTCGTAACCCCCTGTTACTTGTGTTACGTGTGTCTCTTTCTCTAGTGGGAAAGTAACAGTTGTTTCAGTAGTAACAGGGGTATAGAGACCCCTCTGAGGGTTGGCGATCCGCTTGCCATCGGTCGCCCGTCGCAGGTAGGTGCGAACGGTGTTGTCTTCCATGTGCAGCAGGAGGGCAAGCTCGGATGGCCTGACCCCCTCGGGGTGGCGGTTGACCTCGGCGATCAACTCCGCCATCCGGTCACCTAGGCCCTGCGTCGCTGCGGCGCTTCGAGCGGTCTGTGCCGCCTCGGACAAGTCGCAGCCGTCGAGTGTCCAAACTCCTGACGAGTCCAGGGTCAGCGCGTAGCTACCCTCAGCGGCGTCCCGGCTGGTGACGCTCAAGATGGCGCTGTGCTCTTCCCTGTCGCGTCGCAGGACGAGCACGGTATCTGCGGCGCCGGCGATGCCGTGAGTGCCGCTCACTGTGTCTAGGAAGTCGTCTGCGGCGCTCTTGCGGGTGTGGTGAACACACACGAGCGACGAGCCGGGGAAGTCATCGACCACGGCCTTGAGGGCGCCCGTCAGTCGGTAGTCGCGTTGGTACTGCGTCTCGGCGGTGCTGACCGCGGGTGGCATCGCGCGACCGAGGGTGTCCAGCACGACGAGGGGGCGAGATTCGGCGTAGAGCTCCAGGAACTGCCGGATCGTGGCAAGGGTGGCGCCTGGGACCATCTTCGTTAGGAAGTGCAGCACGCCGGGTGGGCTGTCGACGCCGAGCGACCTGAGGCGCCCCTGTAGGCGCCGGTGCCCGTCTTCAAGTGCCATGTAGAGCACGGGGCGCTCGGTGACCCTGAGATGCCCTAACGCGTAGCCACCCGATGCCGCCGCTACGCCGAGGCCCAGAACGAGCCATGACTTGCCGATCTTCGGGGGCGCGGCGAGGACTGTCAGCCCTTCCGGGATCAGGCCCGGCACCACGTACTCGAGCGGTGGGAATGTTTGGCTCATGAGCCAGCGCGCCGACACCATCGCGCCGAGCGGGCTCTCAATCATCTCGGTCATGACGCCGCCTCTCCCGTGGGGCGAACGTGGAAGACCAGGGCGGCGTCGGTTATCGGCATGCCGAGGGAGACGAAGTGATTCGCCAGATCTCGGCGTCGCTCTTGGGAGAGCACCCGCCGCTGAAGCCGCTTCCTGACCGGACGCGGCCACGTCAGGAGAGGCGGGGCGGCGTTGCACTCACAGGAGCAGCGGCAGCATGGAATAATCGACTCAGCGCCGCCAAACGCTTCCTGACCGCCTCGGCCTTCACCGGGGCGGTCTTGCTGTGTGGTCACGCCGCGTCACCGCCGGCCAGCGAGTCGAGTTCGTCGAGGTCAACTCGGATCAGCTTGGACCCAGGCAGCCGATAACCCTTAAGTGTGCCATCGGCTATCAGCCTGCGGATCAGCTTGTGTTCGCAGCCGTAGTAGGCCGCGGCGTCAGCGATCGACGAGTAGCGTCGACCGGTTCGGGTGTGGTGGGTGTATCCCGGTTGAACGGTAGTGACCGGTGGCATAGCGAGAGAGCCCTTTCGGGTATCTCGCGAGGGGCCCAGACTCACGAACTTGGTTCGTCGCCGATCACAACGGGCGCTATGGGAAGCCTAGGGCATGAACAACCAAACACCCGAACTCGACACACCGAGGGACACAGGCACGATGCGATGACAGTGCGGGCAGACGGTCCGCACGGGGGGTGCTTCATCGAGCCACGCCCGGAGCAACTCGGGCACCTCAGTCAACTTTGGAAGCGCATGGTGATAGGGCTCGATTATCGCCGGGTCACTGGCGGTCGGCACCCACCATTGAAGCTGATTCCCCAGAGTGTCCAGGACCCCAAGGGTTGCCGCTCGCCCAGTGGCATCCGCCCACTCTGCTGCTGCCGTGAGGTCGCCTCGCCTCCCCCCAACTATGTGGAACCACGTCGCGCCACTCCCGTCGATCTCCAGCCAGGCGACCTTCCGCCCCTCTCTTGGGCAGCGACGAACGGCGGTCATTCTCGTAGTCACGGCCGGCCACCTTCAACCATCTTCGACAACGCGGCCGCGATCTGCGCATCCCGGCCCGCCGCGGTGTGCTGGTAGTGCATCGCCATCCGCGGCGTAGAGTGCCCGAGCCTCGCCATGAGGTCGGCGATGGTCGCGCCCGACTGCGCCGCGAGGACGGCGCCGGTGTGCCTCAGGTCATGAAAGTGGAGATCCGGCCTCCCAGCGGCCTCCCTGGCTGCGTCGAAGCGCTTCCCGAAGGTGCGGGGGTGCATGTGTTGGCCGCTCGCCGAGGGGAACAGCAGGCCATCCCTGCCCGGCGGGGCGTGCTCGTCTAGGTGCTGCTTCACCATCGGGAGTAGGTGGGGCGGGATAGCGACATCCCTTACCCCGGCGTCGCTCTTGGGAGAGCCCACAGTGGCCTCACCATCCGGCCACGTCACTCCCCTAGAGACCTTGACCACACCCGCTGCCAGGTCGACGTCACGGCGCCTTAGCTCGGCGACCTCGCCGTACCTCAGGGCGCACCACGCGCCGAGCAGCACGGCCAGCCTCAGGCGCTCGGGCATGGCTGCGGCGATTGCGGCCAGCTCGTCGAGGCTCGCGATGCGGATACGCCGGGAGCGACGGACCTGCCCGGCTCCATCGATCACGCACGGATTGGCAGGCAGTAGCTTCGCCTTGACGGCGCTCGTCAGGATGGCGCGTAGCAGCTGGTAGCTGTGCGCGCGCTCGTTCGGCGTGCCGGCGTCCATGCCGTCCCACCAGTCCCTGACCCTGGCCTCGGAGAGCCCCCGGAGCGGCAGGGCGCCGAAGTCCGGCTTCAGGTGACGCTCAAGGTAGCGGCGATACTCGGCGACCGTGCGAGGCTTGAGCGGCTTACCGTCGCGAGTCGTCCGGGTCTCTAGCCAGCCGTCGGCGTACTCCCCGAACGTCTGGCCCTTGGCCCGCTTCTGCCGGGCTCGCTCGGTGGGCGGCGTCCAGGCGTCGAGGTCGATCAGGCGTCGCTCGGTCGCGAGCCAGCCACGGGCAGGATCCTCGCCGCCGAAGGTCGAGGGTGCCCGGTAGAGCATGCCGTCAGGGCCGACGTAGGCAGCGGACCAGCGTCCCGATCGCTCCTGACGTAGACGCCCGAAGCCACGGCGCTGCCGCCTCGATCCCGGCTCATCGCGCAACATATGCACAACATAGCACGGCAACACGCGGTACTAGCGGGTATTGCGCGGCACGTCAGTTGAGGTCTAACATGACGACACAACACCTAGTCAGTCCGGCTCCCGCAAGGGGCTTCGGTGGCAGTCGATGAGAACCCTACTCACGGGTTCGAATCCCGTTAGCTCCACCCGAAGAGGGAGAGG
>JAEWIK010000162.1 GCA_023387135.1 Actinomycetes bacterium
GGCCGGAACCCGGCCACCCGGCGGCTGCTAGCCCTTGGCGTCCTCCCAGGCGGACTGGAGTTCGCCCTGCATGGAGGACAGCACCTTCTTGAAATCGACCTTTCCGGACACCAGTGGCTCCAGTGCCGCATTGAAGTCGGAGACCACCGCCGCCGAACCGGCGAAGTTCACCGGTGCCACCGCGTAGTCGGCGCTCGCGACGAAGGACGCGTAGTCCGGGTACTTCTTCGCGTAGCTCGCGGCGGCCGACTTCGTGGAAGGGATGACGCCGAAGGCGTCGGCGAAGGCGAGCTGCTGCTCATCGGTGGTGAGGTACTCCACCAGCGAGACTGCGGCGTCGCGGGTGTCGGAGCCGGCGGGGATGCCCCAGCAGTTCGTGAACGTGAAGGTCGACTTGCCGCCCGGGCCTGCGGGCAACTCGTACGCCGCCCACTTCGTGTCGGGGAAGTCGCTGGCGATGCCCTTGATCCACGGGCCCTCGATCACCATGGCGGCCTTCCCGGCTCCCAGCGCCTCGCCCGCCCAGCCGGCGTCGAGCTCTGCCGGGAACTTCAGGACGCCCTCGGAGTGGAGCTTCTCGACCTCCTGCAGGCCGGCGAGGTTCTCGGGGGTGTCGGCCGTCGCGCCGTCGGGCCCGACGAGCTGGCCGCCCGCCTGGTTCATGAACACCCCGACGCGGGCGTACTCAAGACCGAACGACAGGCCGGTGACCGACCCCTTGGTCAGCTTCTTCGCCGCCGACTCCAGGCCTGCCCAGTCCTTGGGGACGTCGGCGTCGGTGAGACCCGCCTTCTTCCACAGGTCGGTGTTGACGATCAGCCCGAGCGTGGAGAAGTCCTTCGGCGCGCAGTAGAAGGTGCCGTCGTGGGTGAAGGTGTCGATGAGGCCCTGGTAGTAGTCGCCGGCGTTCTTCAGGTCGGCGGCGTACGGCTCGAGGTAGCGGTGCTTGGCGTAGGTCGAGAACTGGTCCCAGCTCATGTAGAAGAGGTCGGGCGGGTCGCCGCCCGCGAAGCCCTGGCTGAGCTGCTGGTTGAGGTCGCTCGCCACGACGACCTTCGCCTTGTTGCCGGTGCTGCCTGCCCAGGCGTCGACAGCCTTCTGCACGGCCTGGGTCTCGGCGTCGCCCGAGGTGCCGATCAGGATCGTCAGGTCGGCGGGCGCGGCGCTGCCGCCCGGACTCGCACCGTTGCCGGACGTGGGGCCGGCGCCCGGGTTGCCACCGCAACCGGCGAGGATGACGGTGGCCATGGCCGTCGCCAGCACCGCCAGACGTCTCGGAGTGGACATTGTCATGGTTCCTCTCGTGTGCCTGCTCCCGGCTCGGGGAGCGTCTCGTCGACTGGTGCCAGGTGACTCGACCGGCGTACTACAAGTCGTGGGGTGATGAGGCGGTGCCGCTGCGCGGTCGCCTCGTGGGTGGGGAGAACGCGCCGGCCGGCGGTTCCCATGAGGATCTCGATCGCCGCTGCCGCGACCTCGTCGAGACGTTGGTCCACGCTGGACAGCCCGACAGCCTTCGACACCGCGGTGTTGTCGAAGCCGATGACGGGGAAGTGCGGTTGCCCTGCCTCCCTGACCGCCATCATCGCGCCGAGCGCGAGCGAGTCCGACGCGCACACCAGTGCGTCGAGACCCGGGCCTTCGGGCCTGGCGAACAGGGCCTCCACCGCCTGGCGGGCGTCGCGGACGCTCTCCTGGGACGTGAAGCTCAGCGCGTCGAGGGTGGCGTCGTCGTAACCGAAGGCCGCCCGCAGGTCGGCCGCCCAGCCCTCCCAGCGCTCGCCGCCGACGAGATCGTCGAGCGGCCAGCCGAGGAAGCCGATGCGTTCCAGCCCGCGGTGGCGGAGGTGTGAGGTGGCGGCGGCGGTGCCGGCGCGCCCGTCCACGTCGACCCAGGCGAGCGACGGGTCGTCGACGTCGGCACCCCAGGGGCGTCCGAAGGCGACGAAGGGCAGGCCGTTGTCGACCAGCCAGGCGAAGCGCGGGTCGCGGTACCCGGTGCCGGTGAAGATGACGGCATCGACCTCGGCCCGGTCGCGCAGGCTGGCGTAGTGGGCTATCTCGTCGTCGAGGTCGCTCGCGGTGAACAGCGTGATCCGCATGCCGCGGCCGTCGAGTTGCTCGGTGAGCGCGTGCAGGAAGCGGTCGTGGACGACCCCCGACATGCCGTCCCGCTCAGGATCGAGGCGGAAACCGATGGCCGAACTGGCCCGGGTGCGGAGCCTTCTCGCCGAGTCGTTGCGGACGAAGCCGAGTTCACGGATGGCGCCTTCGACCCGCTCGCGGGTCGCGCCCAGCACGATGTCGGGGGAGTTGAGCACGTTGGAGACAGTCTGGCGGGACACCCCCGCGCGCTCGGCGACGTCGGCGATCGTCGGCAACCTTGCCATGCGTCCTCCTGGGTCTCAGGATCGTGGTACCCGATGTTTGATCGATCAAAACTCGTAGCCGCTGAGGTTTGATCGATCAAATGGGTAAGTGTTAGGTTACAACCCCGAGCGGGTGTGTCAACGGTTTCCTTCGAGAAGGTGGACGCGATGGCTCAGTCCCTGCAGCCCCTGCTGCACGACAGGGTGGTGGCCCTTCGTGCGCCCGCCCAACTGTGGTGCGGGCCCGACGGCTCGATCGGCGGAGCGGCGATCGACGGCCTCTACCTCGGTGACACGCGCTTCGTCAGGCGCTTCCGCGTCCGCATCGGCGGTTCGGAATCGGAGTTGATCGCCACCCTCACCGACGGCCCCTCGCGGGTGCGGTTCGTCTCGCTCCACAGGGGCCTGGACGACGCCGGAGCCGACCCCGACGTGCGCTCGACCCTCGCCGTCGAGGTGCGCGGTGACGGGGTCGACTTCACCCTCGCGCTCGAGAGCAGGCTCGAGCAGGTGCTGGAGACGACGGTCCTGATCGATCTCGTCACCGACCTCACGTCGATGGACCGCATGAAGCACGGCCTCGACGCCGAGTGGGACGTCCGCGGCGCCCACACCGAGGACGGCGCCCTGGCCTGGGGGGACGGCGACCTCGCCGCCAGGTTCGTGGCTGACGGCGCGGGCATCGCGCTCGACGCCGACGGTCAAGCCCGGGTCGAGTTGCCGCTCACGGTGGGGGCAGGCGGGAAGGCCGAGGCGCGCTGGTCGATCGAGCTCGCGGACGGCCTGGCCGTCGTCCATCCGCCGGTGGGCCCGGCGCCCTGGGCGCCGCCCGACCTCCAGCACGCCGATCCGCGGCTCGCCCAGTGGGTGCGGCGCGGGCTGGCCGACCTCGACGCGCTGCGGCTGGTCAGCGACAGGGCTCCGGAGGCGGAGTTCCTCGCGGCCGGTGCTCCCTGGTTCTTCACCCTCTTCGGCAGGGACGCGCTGTGGACAGCGCGTTTCCTCGTCCCGCTCGGGCCGCTGACCGCCGAACTCACGCTGCGGACGCTCGCCGCCTATCGGGGCGGCGAGGTCGACGCAGGCTCCGCGCAGCAGCCGGGCAAGATCCTTCACGAGTTGCGGCGCTCCGCGATCGGGGTCTGGGGGGAGGGCTTCCACCTGCCGCCGGTGTACTACGGCAGCATCGACTCCACCCCGCTGTGGATCTGCCTGCTCGCCGACGCCCGCGACGCCGGCCTGCCCGATCAGGCGGTGCGCGACCTGCTCCCCACGCTGGTGGGTGCCCTGGAGTGGATGCGCGGCTACGGCGACTCCGACGGCGACGGCCTGCTGGAGTACGTGGACGAGACCGGCGCAGGGCTGGCGAACCAGGGCTGGAAGGACAGCAGCGACTCGGTCCAGTGGCGCGACGGCAGCCTCGCCACGGCGCCGATAGCCCTGTGCGAGGTGCAGGGGTACGCCTACGAGGCGGCAGTCAGGGGAGCGGCGTTGCTGGACTCCTTCGTCGGGCAGGGCGAGGGCGACAGGTGGCGGGAGTGGGCGGCCAGGCTGCGCCGGCGGTTCAACGAGTCGTTCTGGATCGACGATCCCGACGGCGGCTACCCGGCCATCGCGCTGGACGCTTCGAAGCGTCCCGTTGATTCGCTGACCAGCAACATCGGCCACCTGCTGGGCACCGGCATCATCGACGCCGCGCAGGAGGCGCTCGTCGCACGCCGCCTCGTGTCCCCCGAACTCGACTCCGGCTACGGCCTGCGCACGCTCTCGACGCGCGACGCCGGCTACTGGCCGCTCGCGTACCACGGCGGTTCGGTGTGGGCGCACGACACGGCGATAGCCGTCTTCGGGCTGGCCAGGGCGGGCTTCGCCGCCGAGGCTCGCGCGCTGGCCGAGGGGCTGCTGCGCGCGGCGGTGGCCTTCGACTACAGGATCCCGGAACTGTATGCGGGAGACTCCGCGACGGCAGTCCCCGCCCCCGTGCCGTACCCGGCCGCCTGCAGGCCCCAGGCCTGGGCGGCCGCGGCCTCGGTCGCCGTGCTCAGCGCCCTGCCGACGACGTCCTGACGCCGGCCGGGCCTGGTCGCCCGGGCCTGGTCGCCCGGCCAGCCGGCACCCCGTACGATGACGGCCGTGGACTGGATCTTCTGGGTGATCATGGCCGGGGTCGCCGCGGCGATCATCGTGGCCTCCGTCGTCGTCATCGTGAGCAACAGGCAGGCGGCGCTCAAGGCACGGCAGGAGCGGCAGGAACTCACCGGCCCCGCCGAGCCGTCGCTCGACACCCCCGCGGCCCCCGCACCCGACGTCGTCGTGGGCGCCGAACCCGCCGTCGAGGCACCGGCCGCCCCGGCCCTCGACCTGCCCGAGGCGCCCGCCTCCCGCATGGCGAGGCTCAGGCGCAGGCTGTCGGCCAGCACCAACCCGTTCGCGCGCGGGCTGCTGGGCCTGCTCTCGGCCGACAGGCTCGACCAGAACACCTGGGACGACCTGGAGGAGACGCTCATCACGTCCGACCTCGGAGTCGGCCCGACCACCGAACTGATAGCCGCCCTCCGCAAGGAACTCGCCATCGACGGCGTCTCGGACGCCACGAAGGCCAGGGACGTGTTGCGCACCGAACTCGTCAAGCTCGTCGACCCGTCGCTCGACCGGAGCCTCAACGTCACGGGCGGCGACGGGCGTCCGGGCGTCGTGCTCGTCGTCGGAGTCAACGGCACCGGCAAGACGACCACCATCGGCAAGCTCGCCCGCGTGCTGGTCGCCGAGGGCAAATCCGTCCTGCTGGGCGCCGCTGACACCTTCCGCGCCGCGGCGGCCGACCAGTTGCAGACCTGGGGCTCCAGGGTGGGCGTGGAGGTCGTCCGCGGCCCTGAGGGCGGCGATCCGGCCTCGGTGGCCTTCGACACCATCGACCGCGGCCTCGCCGAGGGCGTGGACGTCGTCGTCGTCGACACCGCGGGCAGGCTCCACACCAAGACCGGCCTGATGGACGAACTGGGCAAGATCAAGCGTGTCGTCGAGCGCAAGGCTCCAGTCACCGAGGTGCTGCTCGTCATCGACGCCACGACGGGCCAGAACGGGCTCATCCAGGCCCGGGTCTTCGCCGAGGTCGTGGACGTGACGGGCATCGTGCTGAGCAAGCTCGACGGCTCGGCCAAGGGCGGCATCATCGTCCAGGTGCAGCGCGAACTCGGCGTGCCGGTGAAGCTCATCGGCCTGGGGGAGGGCCCCGACGACCTCGCGCCGTTCGAACCCGAGGCGTTCGTCGACGCACTGCTCAGCGAGAGCTGACCGCCGAACAGCCGGTAAGCTTGCGCGGTACCCGACACCAGGGGTCCCGCACGGCGACCCCCGCCAGTGCCAGGGACGCGCGACTCCCGACCTGTGAGGACAGCAGACCTTGTTCGACACCCTGCAGGACCGCCTCCAGGCGGCCTTCCGTAACCTGCGCGGCAAGACCCGGCTCACCGACGCCGACATCGACGCCACCACGCGGGAGATCCGGCTGGCGCTGCTGGAAGCAGACGTCAACCTGACCGTCGTCAAGGAGTTCATCGCCGCCGTCAGGGAGCGCTCTCGCGGTGCCGAGATCCACCAGGCGCTCAACGCCGGCCAGCAGATCATCAAGATCGTCAACGACGAGCTCGTCACCATCCTCGGCGGCGAGGCCCGACCGCTGCGCTTCGCCAAGCGTCCGCCGACGGTCATCATGCTCGCCGGCCTGCAGGGCTCCGGCAAGACGACCCTGGCGGGCAAGCTGGGCCGCTGGCTGCGCGCCCAGGGCCACTCGCCGTTGCTGGTCGCCGCCGACCTCCAGCGCCCCAACGCCGTCAACCAGTTGCAGGTCGTGGGCGAGCGCGCGGGCGTCCACGTCTTCGCCCCCGAGCCGGGCAACGGCGTCGGCGACCCCGTGCAGGTCGCGAAGGCGTCCCTCGCGCATGCCGAGAGCAAGCTCTACGACGTCGTCATCGTCGACACCGCCGGCCGGCTGGGCGTCGACGCCGAGCTGATGCAGCAGGCGATCGACATCCGCAAGGCCGTCGACCCGACCGAGGTGCTGTTCGTCGTCGACGCGATGATCGGCCAGGACGCCGTGAACACCGCCCAGGCCTTCGCCGAGGGCGTGGGTTTCGACGGCGTGGTGCTGTCCAAGCTCGACGGCGACGCCCGCGGCGGTGCCGCGCTCTCCATCGCTCGGGTCACCGGCAAGCCGATCATGTTCGCCTCCAACGGCGAAGGGCTCGACGACTTCGACGCCTTCCACCCCGACAGGATGGCCAGCCGCATCCTCGGCATGGGCGACGTCCTCACCCTCATCGAGAAGGCCGAGAAGACCTTCGACGCCGAGCAGTCGGCGAAGGCGGCGCAGAAGCTGCTGCAGGGCAAGGGCGAGTTCGGGCTGGACGACTTCCTGCAGCAGATGCAGGCCGTGCGCCGGATGGGCCCGCTGTCGAAGATCCTGGGCATGATGCCGGGGATGGGCCAGATGAAGGACCAGATCAACTCCATCGACGAGCGCGAGGTGGACAGGCTCGAGGCGATCATCTTCTCGATGACCCCCGCCGAGCGGGCCAACCCGAAGCTGCTCGACGGTTCCCGCAGGGCTCGCATCGCCGCCGGCTCCGGCACGAAGGTGTCGGACGTGAACGGCCTGGTGAACAGGTTCTTCGAGGCCAGGAAGATGATGGCGGGGCTCGGCCAGATGGCAGGCATGCCGGGCGGCATGGGCGGACGCCGTCCCGCCGGCAAGCAGCAGGCGAAGAAGGGCAAGGGCGGGCACAAGG
>JAEWIK010000171.1 GCA_023387135.1 Actinomycetes bacterium
CAGTTGGGTGAGGTGACGACGACCGGTGGTGACCTGGGGTCGGTGGTGGTGTCACTGCAGGCCGGTGTGGTCACCTTCGCCGCGTCGGCGCCGGGAGAGTACAAGGTGCCGGTGACGTACTACGACAACCTGGGCCAGGCCGCCGTCACCATCTTCCACACGGTGACAGTGCAGGCGGTCCCCGACGTGCCCGACGGGCAGGTCGTGGTGCCGCTCACCGGCAGCAATGATTCGCTGGTGGTCTCGGCGACGGGCGCGATCTCCATCGATGACGCGGGGCTCGCCGGTTCGGTGACGGTGACGCTCGGTGATGACAACAAGCTGATCGTGGCCAGTGACGGGGCCGAGCCGGGGGTGTCGTCGTTCACCGTGTCGGTCACCGACGACCTCGGCCAGACCGGGACCGGCACCATCACCGTGATCGTGCAGGACCGGCCGACCGCCGAGGGTGGACAGCACACGATCGGTGTCGCCAACGGCAACGGCACCATCAAGTCGGTGGAGTTGTGGGGTGACCCGACACCCGACCGGGAGGTGCTGTCGGCGAAGATCGACCCGGCCAAGACGGTGCGCGGTGACATCACCACCGATGATGGTGACCTCGCGTCGGTCGACGCGAAGGTCGACCTGACGACGGGCAGGGTGTTCTTCGCCGCCGACGTGCCGGGCATCTACAAGGTGCCGGTCACCTACTACGACAACCTGGGCCAGTGGGTCGAGGTGGAGTTCACCGTGACGGTGCGGAGCCTGGAAGTGGTGGGCGAAGTGACGTCCACGGTGAAGGTCGGGGAACGCTATTCGTTCCTGCCGGTGGTGAACCATCCCGACGATGTGGTGTCGAGGGTGATCCTGACCCCGCCGGGGCAGGGCACGGTGTCGATCGATGAGAAGACCGGTGAGGTGTTGTACGACGCGACCGGCGCGCAGGTGGGGGTGTACACCTACGAGATCATCTGGACCGATGACCTGGGCCAGACGGTCACGCTGATCCACAACGTGACCGTGTGGGACGAGACGCCTCCTCCGACGCCGACACCGACGCCGACGCCTCCCACGCCGACTCCGACACCGCCGACTCCGACGCCTCCGACGCCGTCGCCGACGCCGAGCCCGATCGTGGGCACCGGTGGCACGGTGAGTGGTGGTGTGCCGGGTGCGGGGGTGGCCGGGTTGGTGGTGGCCGGGATGGCTGTGCTGTTCGCCGCCGCCATGCTGCTGGCGAGGCGGCGGGATGGAGACGTGGGCAGGTAAGACCCCCCTGCCCACTGCTGGGGGTGGCTGTGCGTCCACCACGGTCCCACACGGCACAGCCACCCCCGCCTAACGGCGTCGCCGACCCTTCGTGACTCCGCCCTCGTTCCTCGGGCGGACCTCAGGGATCGACGAGGGCACACCTCGTCCCTCGTTCCTCGGGACGACCTCAGCCATCGTCCGCACTCCGCCCGGGACGCAGAAGCGCCCCCGGGGCGGACCCGGGGGCGCTTCTGCAGGAGTGGCTCAGATGAGGCCGAGTTCCTTGACGGCTTCGCGCTCCTCGACGAGCTCGGCGACCGAGGCGTCGATCTTGGCGCGCGAGAAGGAGTCGATGTCGAGGCCCTGGACGATGCTGTAACCGCCGTCGGCGAAGACCACCGGGAAGGACGAGATGACGCCCTCGGGGACTCCGTAGGAGCCGTCGGACGGAACGGCGGCCGACACCCAGTCGCCCTCGGCCGAGCCGAGCATCCAGTCGTGCGCTGCCTCGACAGTCGCGTTGGCGGCGGAGGCCGCCGAGGACGAGCCGCGGGCGGCGATGATGGCGGCGCCACGCTTCGCCACCGTCGGGATGAAGTAGTCCTCGATCCAGGACTCGTCACCGATCAGCTCGGCGGCGTTCTTGCCGTCCACCTCGGCGTGGAAGACGTCGGGGTACTGGGTGGCCGAGTGGTTGCCCCAGATCGTCATCTTCTTCACCGACGTGACGGGGACGCCCAGCTTGGCGGCGACCTGCGAGATGGCACGGTTGTGGTCGAGGCGGGTCAGCGCGCCGAAGCGCTCGTTCGGGATGTCGGGAGCGTTCGTCATCGCGATCAGCGCGTTGGTGTTGGCGGGGTTGCCGGTGACCAGCACCTTGACGTCGTCCGCGGCGGCGTCGTTCAGCGCCTTGCCCTGGGCGGTGAAGATGGCGCCGTTGGCCGACAGCAGGTCGCCGCGCTCCATGCCCGCGGTGCGCGGACGGGCGCCGACCAGCATGGCGAGGTTGACGCCGTCGAAGACGCGCGTGGCGTCATCGCCGATCTCGACCTTGCTCAGCAGCGGGAACGCGCAGTCGTCCAGCTCCATGACGACGCCTTCGAGCGCCTTCAGGGCGGGGGTGATCTCCAGCAGCCTCAGTTCGACGGGGGTGTCCGGACCGAGCAGCGACCCGCTCGCGATTCGGAACAACAGGCTGTAGCCGATCTGGCCGGCGGCGCCTGTGACAGCTACCTTGACGGGGGTCTTGCTCACAGTGACTCTCCTCGATGAAGTCTGTGGGTGATGTTCTCGCCTCCCGACGCTAGCAGTTGCCGGACGACCCGGCGGGCCGCTTGGGTGACCTGGTCCTGCGAATCCGTTCACGAGCGCTCGTGCTAGTGGGGGAAATGTCAGGGCCCCGCGCGCGGGCCGGGCGCCGCCTGGGAGTCGATAGTCTCGGGGCATGAGGTTGATCCTGGTGAGGCATGGGCAGACGAACTCGAACGTGAACTTCCTGCTGGACACCGCCGAACCCGGAGCCGAGCTCGACGCGAGCGGCCTGGAGCAGGCGGCGCGGCTCGTCGAGCGGCTGTCGCAGCACGAGATCGAGGCCGTCTACGCCTCGACCCTGGTGCGGACGCAGCAGACCGCCCGTCCGCTCGCCGAGCACCGCGGGCTCGAACTGCAGGTGCTGCCCGGCCTTCGCGAGATCCCCGCCGGCGAGTACGAGATGTCGCCGCAGTACGAGCCCTACGGGAGCGCGCTGATGGCCTGGGGAGCCGGCGACCTCGAAGCCCGCGTCCCCGGCGGCGAGAACGCCCACGAGTTCTTCGCGCGCTACGACGCCGCGATCGCCGAGATCGCCCAGACCGGCAGGCAGGTGGTCATGGTCGTCAGCCACGGCGCAGCCCTGCGGGTGTGGGCCTCGCGGCGGATCGACGGGTTCAACGACGCCGTCCGGGACGCCCACCTCGACAACACCAGCGTCATCGTCGCCGACGGCTCCCCCGAGGAGGGCTGGAAGCTCGCGGGCCTCGACGGCCTGATGTACTACCCCGAGCAGCAGTGACCGCGGGCCTCAGCGGAAGATGACGGTGCGGTTGCCGTCCACCAGGACGCGGTGTTCGCTGAAGAGCCGCACCGCCTCGGTGAGGGTGATCGCCTCCTGCTCCTGGCCCATCGCCACGAGCTGCGGGACCTCCATGGTGTGGTCGACGCGGCGCACGTTCTGCTCGATGATCGGGCCGTCGTCGAGCTCGGCGGTGACGAAGTGGGCGGTGGCCCCTATCAGCTTCACGCCGCGTGAATGGGCTTGCCGGTACGGGTTCGCGCCCTTGAAGCCCGGCAGGAACGAGTGGTGGATGTTGATGGCCCGTCCCTCCAGCGCCTTGCACAGGTCGGGGGAGAGGATCTGCATGTAGCGGGCCAGGACCACCAGTTCGATGTCGTACTCGGCGACGGCGTCGAGGATCCTGTGCTCGGCCTCGGCCTTGCTGTCGGGCGTCACGTCCAACTGCTCGAACGGGACGGCGTAGAAGGTGGCGAGATCCTCCAGG
>JAEWIK010000246.1 GCA_023387135.1 Actinomycetes bacterium
TAGCCGTTGTCCTGCGGGGGGTTGTGGGACGCCGTCACCACGACGCCCGCCACGCACCCGTAGTGCCGGATGCCGAAGGCGACGACGGGCGTGGGCAGCGGCCGGCCGCAGAGCAGCGGACGCAGGCCCGCGGCGGCGAGCAGTTCGGCGGTGTCGGTGGCGAACACCTCGGAGTTGTGCCGGGCGTCGTAGCCGATGATGACGGGCTGCCCGGCATGGCCGCGGGCGAGCAGGTATCCCGCCAGCCCGGCAGCCGCGCGCGCGACGACGACGCGGTTCATGCGCGCCGGGCCGGGGCCGAGCTTGCCGCGCAGGCCGGCGGTGCCGAACTGCAGCGGTCCCGAGAAGGCGTCGGCGAGCTCTGCCAGGGCGGGCTCCTCGCCGGCGTCGGCACGCGCCAGCAGGTCGTCGAGGGCTGCGACAGTCGCGGGGTCGGGGTCGTCGGCGCGCCAGGCGAGGGCCGCCGCGCGGAGGGCGGGGTCGAGGGTGGTCACAGCTTCTCCAGCAATCCTGTGAGCAGGGCGTTCAGCCTCGGGACAGCCGCCTGCCCGGCGGCTATCACCTCGGCGTGGTTCAGCGGTTCGGGGGAGATGCCGGCGCCCGGATTGGTGACCAGCGAGATGCCCAGCACCTCCAGCCCCGCCTCGCGGGCGGCGATGGTCTCCAGCGCCGTGGACATGCCGACGAGGTCGCCACCCAGCAGCCGCGCCATCCTCACCTCGGCGGGGGTCTCGTACTGCGGCCCGTGGAACTGGACGTAGACGCCCTCCTCCAGCGACGGGTCGACCTGCCGGGCGATGGCCCGCAGCCGCGCCGAGTACGCCTCGGTGAGGTCGATGAAGGTCGCGCCCACCAGGGGAGTGGCGCCGGTCAGGTTGATGTGGTCGCGGATCACCACAGGAGTGCCGGGGGCGTAGGCGGGGTTGAGTCCCCCGCAGCCGTTGGTCAGCACCACCACCTCGGCGCCGGCGGCGGACGCCGTCCGCACCCCGTGGACGACCGGCTCGACGCCGCGGCCCTCGTAGAAGTGGGTGCGACCGGTGAACAGGGCGGCGGTCTTGCCGGCGGGGGTGCGGATCAAGCGCAGCTCTCCGCCATGGCCGGCGACGACGGGCTTGGCGAAGCCCGGCAGGTCGGCGAGGTCGGTGCTCCCCAGCGGCTCGCCGATGCCTGTGGCGGCGTGCGACCAGCCCGAGCCCAGCACGAGAGCGAGGTCGAGCTTCTCGATGCCGAAGTGGGTGAGCAGGGCTGAAGCGGCGGCCTGCGCGGCCTGGGTCGGGTGGCTCATGCGTCGACTCTATTGGTGCCGGAACACCTGCGCCACACGGGCTGGAACCGGGCCGTCGAGCGTAGCCGGGAGGCTGGTCGGCGCCTCTCGCCGAGGCTGTGGGACGACCCGCGCCGGGCAGCCCTCACCGTCCCGGTCAGTGCATCCCCGCGGGGTCCTCCAGCAGCGGCGCGAACGCCAACTGCGCCGCCCCGATCATCAGCAGGTTCGACCCCAGTTCGGCAGGGGTGATGGTCACAGTCTCGAAGGACGCCGGGAGCGTCGCCTGCTCGACGGCGGAGAGCAGGCGGTCGGGGTCGTAGGCGAACAGCGCCGCCAGGAAGCCGCCGAGGGCGATGACCTGCGGGTTGAGCAGGTTGATGGCGGCGGCCAGCGCCATCGCCAGGTGGTCGAGTTGCTGTTCCACCACGCCGCGGACGCGGGCCGAGGTGTCGGCCAGCAGGCGCGCCTCGAAGGCGTCGGGGTCGAGCCTGCCCACCCCCAGCGCTTCGAGCAGTTGGGCACGGTTCACCAGCGCCTCGAGGGTGCCGGCTATCCCTGCCGAGTCGGTGGCGGGGGCGTCGGAGACCCTGATGTGGCCGAGTTCGCCGCCGTACCCCGACGCGCCGCCCAGCAGCCTGCCGCCTGCTATGAGGCCGCCGCCGATGCCGGAGGCGCCGCCGTTGAGGTAGATGAGGTGGCTCTTGCCCCGTCCCGCCCCGAAGTCGTGCTCGGCGAGGGCGCCGAGGCTGGCGTCGTTGGCCGCCCAGACAGGCAGCCCCGTCGCCCTCGCCAGCGGTTCGCAGAAGGGTTCCTCGTGCCAGTTCAGGTGGGGGGCGTTGCGCACCACGCCGTCGGCCGTCCGCACCTGTCCGGGGACGGCGACGCCGATGCCCGCCATCAGGTGGCCGTCCAGTTCGAGCCGCATGCCCTCGACGACGGCGGCGGTGATGCTGATCGCCTCCGATGCCGTGGGGATCCTGTCGTACTCGTGCCTGATGGTGCGCTTCACCGTCCCGTCGAGACCGACGAGGCCGATGGTGAGGACGTCGATCTCGGGGTTCACGGCGATCGCCGCCACGTCGGGGCGCACCGCGACGACGGGAGAGGGCCTGCCCACGACTCCGAGCGCGTCAGGCTCGCGTTCGCTGACGAGCCGGAGGTCGACAAGGTCCGCCACCAGGCTGGCGATGGTCGAGCGATTGCGTCCGGTGGCGCGGCTCAGCGTGGCACGGGAGCAGGGACCGGTCCTGTAGAGGATCTGCAGGATGGTCGCCAGGTTGGCCCGGCGGATGCTCTCCGTGGTGCCTGTCACCATCACCGCGTCCTCTCTGATCGGTCGGCGTTACTGTATTCGGGCGCAGCCGCCTCGCGGGGGAGGTGGTCAAAGGCGGATTTGTGCGCTACCACAACATAAGTCGCAGAGCGCCGCGCTGGCAAGGCGTTCCGTGGGCTCAATCGTGACGAATCGGCGAGACGTGTGTGGTCGGCGGGGTGGACATCGGCTCGTCCGGGGTATAAGTTCAGGAAGGCAACATTCACCTCACCGTCGAGACAAGATTGGACTTCTCGTGACCCTCACACCTACTCCCGCTGACAAGTTCACGTTCGGGCTCTGGACTGTCGGCTACGCCGGGAACGACCCGTTCGGCGGCCCGACCCGCGCGCCGCTCGATGTCGTCCACGTCGTGGAGAAGCTCAGCGAACTGGGCGCCTACGGCATGACCTTCCACGATGACGACCTGTTCGCCTTCGGCTCCACCGATGCCGAGCGGCAGCACCAGATCGATCGCCTGAAGGGCGCGCTGGAGGCCACCGGACTCAAGATCCCCATGGTCACCACGAATCTCTTCAGCCAGCCCGTCTTCAAGGACGGCGGCTTCACCTCCAACGACCGCAACGTCAGGCGGTTCGCCCTGCGCAAGGTGTTGCGCAACATCGACCTGGCCGCCGAACTCGGTGCCAGCACGTTCGTCATGTGGGGCGGCCGCGAAGGCGCCGAGTACGACGCCGCCAAGGACATCAGGTCCGCCCTCGAGCGCTACCGCGAGGCGGTCAACCTGCTCTCGCAGTACGTCCTCGACAAGGGCTACGGCATCAGGTTCGCCATCGAGCCCAAGCCGAACGAGCCCCGCGGCGACATTCTGCTGCCGACCGTCGGCCACGCGCTGGCGTTCATCGAGACCCTCGAACACTCCGAGATGGTGGGCCTCAACCCGGAGGTCGGGCACGAGCAGATGGCGGGCCTCAACTTCGCCACGGCGATCGCCCAGGCGCTGTACCACGGCAAGCTCTTCCACATCGACCTCAACGGCCAGCGCGGCATCAAGTACGACCAGGACCTCGTCTTCGGTCACGGCGACCTCCACAACGCCTTCGCGCTCGTCGACCTGCTGGAGAACGGCGGCCCCAACGGCGGCCAGGCCTACGAGGGCCCGCGCCACTTCGACTACAAGCCGTCCCGCACCGAGGACGAGCAAGGCGTCTGGGTCTCCGCGGCGGCCAACATGAGGACCTACCTGCTGCTGAAGGAGCGGGCCGCGGCGTTCCGCGCCGATCCCGAGGTGAAGGAGGCGCTCGCCGCCGCCAAGGTGCCCGAGCTCGCGGTGCCGACCCTGGGCGACGGTGAGGGCTACGCCGAACTGCTCGCCGACAAGGCAGCCTTCGAGGACTTCGACGCCGAGGCCTACTACAACGGTCACGGCTTCGGCTTCGTCAGGGTGCAGCAGTTGGCCACCGAGCACCTGCTCGGCGCGCGCTGACCATGGCGCTCGTCGCGGGCGTCGACTCCTCGACGCAGAGCTGCAAGGTAGTCATCCGCGACCTCGAGACGGGAAGGCTGGTGCGCCAGGGGCGTGCCAGCCACCCCGCCGGCACCGAGGTCGATCCGGCTGCCTGGTGGGAAGCCCTGCTCTCGGCGGTGAAGGCCGCCGACGGGCTGGCGGACGTCGAGGCCGTCTCCATCGCGGGCCAGCAGCACGGGATGGTGGCGCTCGACGCCAGCGGCGCCGTCGTCCGTCCCGCGCTGTTGTGGAATGACACCCGCTCCGCTGACGCCGCGGCGGCCCTGGTCGAGGAGTTCGGCAGGGAACAACTGGTGTCGCGGACGGGGTCGGTCCCGGTCGCGTCGTTCACCGCCACCAAGCTCCGGTGGCTGCGGGACGCCGAGCCCGACAACGCCGCGCGGGTCGCCGCCGTGGCGCTGCCGCACGACTGGCTGACGTGGCGGTTGCTGGGCTACGGCCCGGTGGGGGAGTCTCCCCTGGGGCCTGACTTCCAGGCGCTGACGACCGACAGGTCGGAGGCGTCGGGGACGTCCTACTGGACTCCGAGCACCGGCACCTACGACCTCGAACTGCTGGCGGCGACCCTCGGTCACGCCGCGGCGCTGCCTCGCGTCCTCGGACCGTCGGAGAGCGCCGGGGTGACTGTCGAGAACCAGGCAGCCGGCATTCCCGCGGGAATCGTCGTCGGCCCCGGCGCCGGGGACAACGCCAGCGCGGCGCTGGGGCTCAACGCCCAGCCCGGGGACGTGGGGGTGTCGATCGGCACGAGCGGGACGGTGTTCGCCATCGCCACCGAGGCGGTCGTCGACCTGAGTGGAACGGTGGCGGGGTTCGCCGACGCCTCCGGCGCCTTCCTGCCGATCATCACCACGCTGAACGCCGCCCGCATCCTCGATTCGACGGCGGCGTTGCTCGGTGTCGACCACGGTGAACTCGGCGAGCTCGCGCTCGCCGCCGAACCCGGCGCCGGCGGCCTCGTGCTCGTCCCCTACTTCGAGGGCGAGCGGACGCCGAACCTGCCGCACGCGACGGCGACGCTGTCGGGCATGACCATCGCCTCGACGACCCGGCCCAACCTCGCCCGCGCCGCGATCGAAGGGCTGCTCTGCGGCCTGGCCGAGGGGCTGGACAGGATGCGTGCGCTCGGGGTTGCCCCGGCACGGATCCTGCTGATCGGCGGGGCGGCGGCCAATCCCGCGGTGCAGGCCATCGCCGCGCAGGTCTTCGACGTTCCGGTGTCGGTGCCCGCGCCGGGGGAGTACGTCGCCGACGGTGCGGCCAGGCAGGCGGCGTGGACGCTCACCGGCACGCGCCCCGACTGGCAGGTCGAGGTGGTCGCCCAGCCGGCGCCCGATCCGCGCGAGGCCATCAGGGAGCAGTACAGGGAGGCGGCGGCGGGCTACCTCGAGCCCTAGTACCGCCGTCGTCGAGCGCGTCGGGATCCCGGTGGTGGTCCCGGCGCGCTCTGCGTTGTCGGGGGTTCCTCAGGCGTCCAGGATCTCGCAGAGCACCTGTCCGCTGGCCACCGAGGCGCCCACCTGGGCGGCGAGCGAGCCGACCACTCCCGAGCGGTGGGCGGTGATGGGCTGCTCCATCTTCATGGCTTCCAGCACCACGACGAGGTCGCCCTCGTTGACCTGGTCGCCCTCGACGACCGCCACCTTGACGATGGTGCCCTGCATGGGCGCGGCGAGTTCGTTGGTGCCGGGCGACTTCGCCCTGGCGCCGCTGCTGCCGCGCCGGGTCGGTCGCCGCGGGACGGTGGTGCGGGCGGCGGGGGCGGACAGCGAACTCGGCAGGCGCACCTCGATGCGGCGGCCGTCCACCTCCACGACGTAGCTGGTCTTCTCGTCGGGGTCGGATTCGCCGAGCGGGCCGGTGTAGGGGTCGAGCTTGGTGCCGAACTCGGTCTCGATCCAGCGGGTGTGAACCCCGAACTCGCCGTCCGCGGCGGCGAACGCCGGATCGTCGAGTACCGCCCTGTGGAACGGCAGCACCGACGGCATTCCCTCCAGCACAGTCTCGGCGAGCGCGCGCCGCGCCCGCTCGATGGCCTGCGTCCGGGTGGCGCCGGTCACGACGATCTTCGCGACCAGCGAGTCGAACGAGCCGGGGACCGCCATGCCCGGCAGGTAGCCGGCATCGACGCGCACTCCCGGGCCGGTGGGCGGCTGCCAGGCGGTCAGGGTGCCCGGGGCGGGCATGAAGTTGCGGCCCGGGTCCTCGGCGTTGATCCGGAACTCGATCGAGTGCCCGCGCAGCTGCGGGTCGACGTCGTCGAGGCGCTCGCCGTCGGCGATCCTGAACATCTCCCTGACGAGGTCGACGCCCGCGACCTCCTCCGACACCGGGTGCTCGACCTGGAGCCTGGTGTTCACCTCGAGGAACGAGATGGTGCCGTCCTGCCCGACGAGGAACTCGCACGTCCCGGCGCCGACGTACCCCGCCTGCTTCAGGATGGCCTTGCTCGACGCGTAGAGCTGGTCGACCTGCGCGGGCGTGAGGAACGGGGCGGGAGCCTCCTCGACGAGCTTCTGGTGACGGCGTTGCAGCGAGCAGTCGCGGGTGGACACCACGACGACTGTGCCGTGGGCGTCGGCGAGGCACTGGGTCTCGACGTGACGCGGACGGTCGAGGTAGCGCTCGACGAAGCACTCGCCGCGGCCGAAGGCAGTGACTGCCTCGCGGGTGGCGGACTCGTACAGTTCCGGGATCTCGGCGAGGGTCCTGGCGACCTTGAGGCCCCTGCCACCGCCGCCGTAGGCGGCCTTGATGGCGATCGGCAGCCCGTACTGTTCGGCGAACGCCACCACCTCGGCGGCGTCGGCGACGGGATCGGCGGTTCCCGGGACGAGCGGCGCCCCCACCTGTTGGGCGATGTGCCGCGCCTGCACCTTGTCGCCCAGCGCCTCGATGGCGGCGGGCGGCGGGCCGAT
>JAEWIK010000334.1 GCA_023387135.1 Actinomycetes bacterium
CGTTCAACTACTCCAACCGGTCGGCCTTCCTGGCCGGCGGCTGGGACTTCATGGCGAGGACGGCGTCGGGTGCCGCCCGCAACACCGAGCAGACGTCGGGACGCGTGGTGACCTACGCCTCGACAGGGCTGGGCATCCCGGCCGACAGCGGCGACCTCTGGGAGACCGCCAACAACTCGCGCAACACTGTCTTCCGCGACCTGCCGTCCGACTGGACGAGCGCCGAGGTCTCGCTGACGTCCTGGGCGCCCAACGGCAACTACCAGCAAGCCGGCGTGCTGATCTACGACGACGACGACAACTACGTCAACATCACCCGCAACTACAACGGGACGCAGCGCCTCATGTTCGTGAGGGAGTCCGCCGGTGTGACCCAGACGATCGCGTCGGCGGCGAACACCTCGACGAGCATCAGGCTGCGCTTCCAGCGGTCGGGGAACGCGATCACCGCGTCGTTCTCGCTCAACAACGGCCAGACCTGGACGACCGGTGGCACCGTCACCCAGCAGTTCAACCGGCCGCGCCTCGGCATCTTCGTCGGCGGCAACACCAGGAACGGCACCCCGCCGGTCGCCACCCTCGGAGAGGCAGTCATCACGTCGGTGAACGCCACCTACCCGACGGCGTCCGTCACCACGTCGGCCACGCCCACCGCCTCGGCGACCCCGACCGGGACCGCCAGCACCACGACGAAGAAGACGTCGACCGCGACGCCGACCGCGACGGCGACCGCCACGCAGACGCCGACACCGACCCCGACGCCCACACCCACCCCGACGCCCACACCGACGCCGTCACCCACTCCCACACCCACCCCGACGCCGACGCCCACAGCAACCGCTGCGTCGACGCCGGCTCCCACGCCGACCACCACCCAGTAGCCGGCCGCGGAGAGGGTGTCCGCCGCCGCGGCGGGCACCCGGGTGGCCCCACCCCTGACGCACGGCGGGCGTGACGCCTGACGATGCGCTGCGGCGCGGTGGGCGAGTTGCGCCCGAGCGACAGCTGACGGAGGCAGTGAGGTCAGTCTGGCAGGGCTCTCGTCAGGGACGTGTCAGGCGTAGATGCGGCGGCGACGGGCGGCAGCCAGTTCGACCAGCCCCACGCCGAGCATCGTGAGCACGATCCCGAGGGCCGCCACCATCGCCTGTGCACGGCGGGGCTGGCCACGCATCACGACGATCGAGGGCTCCACCGGTGCGACCTTCAGCGTGATCCTGTCGACCGCCGGGACCTTCGCCTCGTCCTGGATGGCTGTCAGCTCGGTGGCGATCCTGGTCACCGCGTCGGCCCGACGCTCGACGACGAGTTCGGGAGTGGGCGCGGCGATCTGGATGTCGAGGGACTGGGAGTCGTAGTCGTTCGACCACTGTCCGCCGTTGTCGGGGAGCTGGATCAGGGTGCCGTCGCTGACCCCCCGCCCCACGAGCGTCACGGCCATCGAGGACACCTTGGTGGGGGTGTCATTGCCATTGATCCGCTTCGCGACGACGCCGGCGGTCACGACGAGCGACACCAGCCTCAGGCCGAGGCTGTTGGGATTGTGCTGGCTGGCGGGCGACACGAAGAAGACAGTGGAACGCGAGTAGTAGACAGACGGTTTGGTCTGGATGGCGTAGAGGGCGAGCGCGGTGCACAACAGGCCGATGAGGACGACGTACCAGCGTCTCCCCATCGCGGCCAGCGTGTCCCACAGCGTCACGTCGCCTCGTCCCCCAACCCGGATACCGCCTGCACGGAAATCTACGTGTTCCCGCGTTATTCTGCACCCCTCGACCAAACGAGGCATTCTGATTCCTTGGCGCTCCGTGTAAGCTCAGGGCGCCGAATGGTCGGGGGACTTTCGCACTGTTTCACCCCTGTCTGCCGGCACTTCACGGGGGGAGTTCCAACGGATGAGTCTGCGCCAGATCCTTCGTACGCTGTGGCGGCGGTGGTATCTCGTGCTGCTCGGGCTGCTGCTCAGCGGAGCGCTCGGTTATGCGGGCTACGCACTTGCACCACCGGCGTACGAGGCCCGCGGCACGATCCTGCTGTTGCCGTCCAAAGACCAGATGGCGACGGGTGGACGTAACCCGTTCCTGCAACTCAACAATCTCGACTCGATCTCCGGCATCGTCATCGCACGCCTCAATGGCGACGACGCGATCAACGCCTTTGAAGAGACGCACCCCACGGCGGAGTATGTCGTTCAGCCCGATCTCACGATGCGGGGCCCGACAATCCAGGTGATTGCGACCGACGAGACCGAGGAGGGTGCCCTCAACGTCCTCAACCTCCTGCTCGACGACGCGACCCGGACGCTGCTGGACGTGCAGACCGAGCAGAAGGTGCCCAAGCCGGCGATAGTCGGTTCGATGCGCCTCGTCGTCGACTCCACCGCCGAGCAGCAGACAGACGCGACGGTCCGGACGGCCATCGCCGCCGGCGTGGCGGGCCTGCTCGCCAGCGGCATCCTCGTGTTCGCCATCGACGGCCTGCTGTTGCGCAGGCGGCACAACCAGGAGAACCGCCAGGGCCAGCCCGGCAGGGCGCAGCCACGCGGCCGCAGGGGCGCCGGCAAGAACGCCGACGACGAGCCGGACAACAGCCTGCAGCCCGAACTGCCGGAGGAGACCGAGCCCGCCGAGGTCACCGAGCAGCCCGCGCCGGTCAAAGCGCGCACCCGGGTGTCACGGCCGCGCCGGGTCGGCAAGCCTGCCGGCGCGCCGAAGCCCGAACCCGAGCCCGGAGTCGCCGGGGAGACTGCCGCTGTCGAGTCGCAGGAGACCGCCGCGGCCGACGCCGACGCCCCTGCCGAGGAACCGACGTCGGGCGAGACCGACGCGGGCCGGGCGGACGCCGCAGAGCCCGAAGCCTCCGACGGCGAGCCCACGACGGCGGGCGACAGGCTGGCCTCGACCGACACCACCTGGCGGGCCTAGTGCCCGCCACCGCGCGTCACCGGCGGACCGAGCGCGGGGGGCTGTAGGTGTCCCTGGCGTCGGCCATCCCTGACGAGACCAGGCCCAGGGCGGACGCCGCCACCTGGGTGCTGGTGTACGTCGTCGTGCTGTACGCCATCCCGTCCCGGCTCGTCATTCCCGCGCTCGGCAGTGCCGGGGCGCCGTCCCTGGCCATCGGCCTCGTCAGCTTCCTGGCGTGGGCCCTCTACCAGATCGGCAAGCCGCGCAGCGACGCCGAGCTGTTCCAGCCGCGCCCGGTCAGGCGCGCGCTCGTGGTGTTCCTGTTGTGCGTGTGCCTCAGCTACGCCGTCGGGATGGCCCGGCCCATCGACGGCGACGAGGTGAGCCCCGCCGACGTCGCGCTGCTGGCCGTCCTGTCGTGGTCGGGGACCCTGCTGATCGCCAACGACGGCATCCCGTCGCTCCCCCGGCTGCACACCCTCGCCCACCGGCTGGCGTGGGCCGGCGGCCTCATGGGCCTGCTGGGGATCGCCCAGTTCCTCACCGGCGACATCCTCATCAACAGGATCTCGATCCCCGGCCTGCGGGCCGCGCAGTTCGAGGTGTTCACCCGCAGCGGCTTCATCCGTCCGTCGGGGACCGCCACCCACCCCATCGAGTTCGGCATCATCCTCGCGATGATGATGCCGTTCGCGCTGCACTCGGCCTACCTGGAGGGCAACCGCAGGATCACGCGCTGGCTGCCGTCGCTGCTGCTGGGAGTCTCCATCGCGCTCACGTTCTCGCGCTCTGCCTACATCAGCACCGTCGTCGCGCTGCTGATCCTCGTCATCGGCTGGCCGTGGAAGCGCCGCTTCTGGTTCGCCGGCGGCCTGCTCGCCCTCTGCGTCGTGCTGTTCGCGGCAGTCCCCCGGCTCTTCGGGACGATCGGCTCGCTGTTCCGCAATGTCGACACCGACCCCAGCATCAGCTCGCGCACCGAGAGCTACGACCTCGCCTTCAAATTCTTCTTCCAGTCGCCCTTCTTCGGCAGGGGCCTGGGCACCTTCCTGCCGAAGTACCGCATCTTCGACAACCAGTACCTGCTGCTGCTCGTGAGCATCGGCGCCGTGGGCGCGCTCGCGATGATCCTGCTGTTCGCCAGCGGCCTTCGCTCGGCCTTCGCCGTCACGAGGTCTGCCCACGAGCCCGACGCGCGCGACCTCGCGCTCAGCGTGGGAGCGTCGGTGGCGGCGGGGGTGGTGAGCCTGGCGACCTTCGACGCCTTCGCCTTCCCCATGACGATGGGCACGCTGTTCCTCGTCCTGGGCATCGCCGGCGCGCTGTACAGGCTGGCGGGACCCGTCCCGGTGGTGCCGCGGCCGCTCTTCCGCAGGGGCAGGACGCAGGCCGCCGAACAGCGCAAGCCTCGCCCGGTTCCCCTTCCGGTTGGTGTCTGATGGGTGTGACAAGCCATGGTCAGGCCCGGCAGGGGTCAACTAGACTGCCGCCGCACGGGTGGTGCCCCCCACTCCCGGGACCGCGCCATTGAGTACGGACGGAAGTGAACCAAGGAGGAGACCCGGGATGCTCGATCACGCGATAGTCGTCGCCACCCGCAACCGGCTCGACATGTTGCGCATCACCCTCCCGCTCATGGTGCACCAGACCAGGGCCGCCAGCCGCATCGTTGTCGTCGATCGGAGCGACGACCACGAGGCGGTTAAGGCCTACTGCGAGGAACTGGCTGCCGAGGCGCCCATGCCCTTCCAGGTGCTCTACGGCGAACAGGCCAACCTCCCGGCGCAGCGCAACCAGGGCCTCGAACTGGTCACCGAGCCCGTCGTCATGTATCCCGACGACGACTCGATGTGGTACCCCGACACCGCCGAGCAGGTCATGGGCGTGTACGAGGCCGACACCAACGGACGCTTCGGCGCCGTGTCGGCGACTCCCGTCCAGACCCCTCCCACACAGGGTGCGACCGAGGTCCCGCTGCGGAAACTCAGGTTCACCAACATCACCTTCATCATGGACCTGCGCAACAGGCTGGAGACCGCCCTCGTCCCGCAGCCCTTCGAGGTCTACGGACGCAAGCGGATCTCCGAGCTCTCCCCCGCCGCCAGGGCCGACGGGCTCGACGACTTCCCGCTGATCGAGACCATCGCCGGGTACCGCATGAGCTTCCGCACCGAGGTGGCGAAGGCAGTGCGGTTCGACCCCGTGCTCGGTTCGCGCATCGGCTACGCCACCCACGAGGACAAGGACATGGGCCTGCGAGTGCTGGCGTCGGGCTCGCTGATGGCGGCAGCCCCTGCCGGGCTCGTCTTCCACAATGTCGCGCCCGGCCAGCGCACCGGCGGCTTCTCCTACGGCTTCTTCCACATCTTCAACTACCTCTACATCTGCAAGAAGGTCTTCCCCGAGCACTCGCGTGCCCTCGCCGTGACCCACAGGTACCTGTCGTACAAGGTGTTCCTCTACGGCCTGCGCCGGTCCGACCAGTACGCGCTCGACGTCCACCGGGGAGCAAAGGCCGCCCTGTCCGAATACGACACGATCATG
>JAEWIK010000195.1 GCA_023387135.1 Actinomycetes bacterium
GCGCTACCTCGGCGTCGGACGCGAGGCGCTGGCCGCGGAAGTGAGGCGCCTGCTGCACGTACTCGCCCGGACGGAGGACATCCATGCCTGACACGACCCTGATCCACGATGCACGGCTGATCGACGGCGGCGGGGTCACCGAGCACGGGTGGCTGCTGCTGCGTGACGACAGCATCGTCAGGCGCGGGACCGGCGACGCACCGGCCGCCGGCACTACCTTCGACGCCCAGGGCGCCTACCTCGCCGCGGGCTACGTCGACATCCACTGCCATGGTGGCGGGGGCCATTCCAGCGAGGACGGGCTCGACTCCATCCGTGGGCTCGTGGCCTTCCAGCGCTCCCACGGCACCACCAGCATCGTCGTCTCGCTGGCGACGGCCCCGTACGAGTCGATGCTGCAGCGGCTCGCCGACATCAGGACCGCCGCCGAGGCCGACCCGAGGATCCTGGGAGCCCACCTCGAAGGGCCGTTCCTGGACGCCGGCCATCGCGGCGCCCACGACGAGACGTTGCTGCTCGTCCCGACGCCGGCGCTGGTGGACGAGATCCTCGGGGTCGCCGGCGGTTGCCTGCGGCAGATCACCCTCGCGCCCGAACACGCCTCCCCCGAGGTGCTCGACAGGCTGCTCGACGCGGGCGTCAGGATCGCCGTGGGGCACACGTCCGCCACCGCCGACCAGGCGGGAGCGGCGTTCGCCAGGGGCGCGAACCTGCTCACCCACGCCTTCAACGGCATGCCGGGGATCCACCATCGCGAACCGGGACCCGTCGTCGCGGCGCTCCGGGCGGGCGCCACCCTCGAACTGATCGCCGACGGCGCCCACGTCGACCCGGCCGTGATGGCCCTGCTGTTCGCGCTCGCGCCCGGCAGCGTCGCGCTCGTCACCGACGCCATGGCCGCTGCCGGCGCCCCGGACGGCGAGTACCAGCTCGCCGGGCACACTGTGCTGGTCCGCGGCGGGATCGCACGGGTGGGAGAACACGGCTCGCTCGCCGGGTCGACCCTGACGCTGGAACGCGCCGTGCAGGGCGCCGTGGCGGCGGGTGCCACACCGGCCGCCGCCGTCGAGGCCGCCACCGCCACGCCCGCCGACGCCATCGGCGCCTCGTCCCGGGTCGGCAGGCTGGCCGCCGGGTGTTTCGCCGATCTCGTCCTCCTCGATCGGGACTTCGCCGTCACGGCGGTCTGGTCGCGCGGGCAACGGGTATGACGTCGGCCTCGGCACGGTTTCGGGCACTCTTCGCACTCTGGCTGTTGCTCGGCCTCGCCCTCTCGTCGTGGGTGACCCGGACGCCGGCGGTGCGCGACGCGCTCGGGGCGAGCACCGCCGAGATGGGCCTGCTGTTCTTCGCCCTCTCGGCAGGCTCGATGGCGGGGATCCTGGCCTGCCCACCGCTGGTGCGGCGGTTCGGGACGAACCGGGTCATCCCGTCCACCCTCATCGCGTGGATCGGCGGGACGTTCGCCATCGGCGCCGGTGCGGCCCTCGGCTCGCCGCTCCTGGTCGGCGCGGGGCTCGCGGCGCTGGGCGCCGGCATGGGCAGCACCGAGATCGCCTTCAACATCGACGGAGCAGAGGTGGAGCGCCTGCTGGGCCGCCCCATCCTGCCCTTCCTGCACGGCGCCTTCAGCATCGGCGCGGTGATCGGCGGGCTCTCGGGGATCTGGTTCACCTCGATCGACCTGCCGCCCGCCGCCCAACTCATCGGCGCCGCGCTCGTCGCGGTGGCGGTCTCGTTGACGGCACTCGGCACCCTGCGACAGCCGTTCGGCGTGCTGCACGGTGACGGCGCCGCGGCGTCCGGAGCCCCGGCGTGGCGCGAGAGCCGCGTGCTGCGGATCGCCCTGATCGTCCTCGTCCTCACCCTCGCCGAAGGCACCGCGAACGACTGGCTGCCGCTCGTCATGGTCGACGGCCACGGTCTGGCGCAGTCGACAAGTTCGGTCGTCTACACGGTCTTCGCCGCCTCGATGGCCGTCGGGCGGCTGACCGGCCCCTTCGTGCTGGCGCGCGTGCCGAGGGTCGCCGTCGTCGCCGCGAGCGCAGGCTTCGCCGTGCTGGGCCTGCTCGGCGCCATGTTCGCCCCCACCGTCGCGCTCGCCTACGTGGCCGCCACCTTGTGGGGTCTCGGCGCGGCGCTCGCGTTCCCCGTCAGCATCTCCGCGGCCGCGGAGGGCGATCCCGCCACCGCCGCCGGCAGGGTCAGCGTGATAGCGACGTCGGGCTACCTCGGTTTCCTCGTGGGGCCGCCCATGCTCGGCCTGCTCGGCGAGCACTACGGGCTGCGCCAGGCCCTCGTCATCGTCCTCGTCCTGGTCCTCGTCGCCATCGTGCTCGCTCCGGCGGTGCGACCGGTGGGGGCCTCCCCGTCCAACACACCTGCACAGAAGGAGCCAGCATGATCGTCGGAGTCCCCCGGGAGATCAAGAACAACGAGCGCCGGGTGGCGGTGACGCCCGCCGGCGTCCACGCCCTCGTCGCGCGCGGACACAGCGTCCTCGTGGAATCGACTGCCGGGGTCGGCTCCGGTTTCAGCGACGAGGCGTACCGCGCCGCCGGCGCGCGGATCACCGACGTGGCCGACGTCTGGACGTCAGAGCTGGTGGTGAAGGTCAAGGAGCCGCTGGCGCCCGAGTTCGGCAGGATGCGGGAAGGCCAGGTGCTCTTCACCTACCTCCACCTGGCGGCGTCGGACGACCTCACGCGCAGCCTCTGCGAGACCGGCGTGACGGCCATCGGGTACGAGACCGTCAAGCGGCCCGACGGCTCGCTGCCGCTGCTCACGCCCATGAGCGAGGTGGCAGGCAGGCTCAGCATCAATGTCGGCGCCTACCACCTGATGAGCCCGCACGGCGGCGAGGGAGTGCTCATGGGCGGCGTCGCAGGCACGCCTCCTGCCAATGTCGTCGTCATCGGCGGCGGCGTGGCGGGCACGCAGGCGGCGGTCAACGCTTTCGGCCTGGGCGCGAACGTCACGGTGGTCGACCTCTCGACGGCGAGGCTGAGGCAGCTCGAGGCCACGTACCGCGGCATGCTCCACACCCGCACCTCCACCGCCTACGACATCGCCGAGTGCGTGAGGGACGCCGATCTCGTCATCGGCGCGGTGCTCGTCCCGGGCGCCGCGGCACCCAGGGTGGTGACCTCCGAGATGGTGGAGACCATGCGTCCCGGGAGCGTCCTGGTGGACATCGCCATCGACCAGGGCGGCTGCTTCGAGGGCTCCCGTCCCACCACCCACGACGACCCGACCTTCGCCGTGCACCAGAGCCTCTACTACTGCGTGGCGAACATGCCGGCGGCGGTGCCAGTGACCTCCACGAGGGCGCTCACCAGCGCGACCCTGCCCTACGTCATCGCGTTGGCGGACGAGGGCTGGCGGAGCGCCACGGCGAACGATCCGGCCCTGGCCGGTGGCGTCAACGTGGATGCGGGTCGCGTCGTGCTCCAGAGCATCGCCGCCTGAGGCGCTCCGCCTGCACCGTCAGGCCGTGAAGGTGCTCGTGTCGATCACGTAGCGGTAGCGGACCTGGGACGCGACCACCTTGTCGTAGGCGTCGTTGATGTCCTCGCCCCCGATGACCTCGACCTGCGCGGCGATGCCGTGCTCAGCGCAGAAGTCGAGCATCTCCTGGGTCT
>JAEWIK010000379.1 GCA_023387135.1 Actinomycetes bacterium
GTGCGTTCCACCTCGACGATGGCGGCACCGAAGTCGCGGTGCGCGGCCTCCAGCGCCTGACCGAAGCCGTTGAGCTGGTTCACGTAGGCGGTCAGTGCGTCCTTGGTGTTCGGCAGCGGCCCCAGGTCGGCGAGCTTCGGGACCGCCCTCGTGGGCACCGGCCACACCCTGCGCGCGGCGGTCTCGGCGAGCGCGACGACCGCCTGTTCGCGTGCCGCCAGCGCGGTGATGAGTTCCCGCGCGCGGGTGAGCAGGTCGCGCGCCTCACGGCGCTGGGCGGCGCCGACGATCAGGTCACGCTCGTAGCGGGCGGCGTCGATCTCCAGCGGCCCGAGCAGCCCGCCGATGTCGCCGCCGCGCCGGCGTTTGGCGTCGAGGTCCTCCGTGCGCGCCACCATGCTCGCCAGGGTCGCCTGCCGGGCCGGCTGCTGGGCGGCGGGTTCGAGGGCTATCTGGTCGCGGATCCTCTCCAACTGCGCACGCAGGTCGCGCAGCCTGATGAGCTGCTGCTCGGCATTCGGGTCGGTGTTCAGCCGGGTGCGCAGTTGCGCGACGAGGGCGTCACAGAGCTTGCCGGCCTCCGGCAGCGAGACGGCCATGGAGCGCAACTGGTCGACCGGGGCTCCAGCGGTGTCCAGGCGTCCGAAGATCAGGCCCGACAACCGCTCGAGTTCGACCTGTCCCACGCGGCCCGAGTCCCACGTGCGCAGGATGAGGTCCTGCCTGGTCTTGACCGCCTGCCACAGCGCGAGCGCGAGGGTGATGTCTCCGGTCAGTTCGGCCTGCCGGCCCGACCTCACCACCTCCTGGTCGAGCGAGTCGAGCTCGGCGCGGCGCTGGCCGAGCCAGGCGTCGAGCCTGCCCAGGTAGCCGAGCATGTCGGCCGGACGCGCGGCGACGCCGAGCTGGCCGGGCGGTTCGGGCGAAACCGTGGTCATCGATAGTCCTTCAGCCGTTGGTGGAAGCCGGCGATGGCGGCGAGCCCCGCCCCCAGGCTGCAGAGCACCGCCACCACAGCGAAGAGGGTGATCTGGTCCTGACGGGCGGCGGCCGCGGCATGGACGTCGGCGAGGGCGGCGGACGTCGCTTCGCCCGCCTTGTCGAGGAAACCGCCGGTCTGGTCCCCCTTACCGGTGTCGAGCAGGCGGGACGTGGCGGTGTCCCAGTCGCGGGACTCGGCGGCGGCGCGGACGGCGTCGGCGCCGGTGCGCAGGGACTCGACCTGCGGCTGCAGGTCGGAGTCGCCATCCAGCGCCTGGCGTGCCTCGTCGAAGCGGGACTGCAGGGCGGTCGTGTCGTCCTTCGACCAGGTGCGGGTGGCGACCCCGTTCGCGAGCAGCGCGTGGCCGCCGATGGTTGCCTGTCTCGCGGTGGCGAGCGACTCGAGCCGGGAGAAGGAGTCGCCGAGCCCGCCGGACTGCGCCGACGTGATGACGTTGCCCGAGTAGAGCGCCACGGTGACGGTGGCGGCGAGCGCGAGCGCCAGGCCCGCGTTGACGACGCGATGGCTGGTGCGTGCTACGTACCAGGAGGCGGCGAGGATCGCCGCGGCGGTCAGCCACGCGAAGACCGGCAGCAGCCACATCCACCACACGACGCCCATGGTCGACTCGGCGCGGTGGGCGTTTTGCAGGGCGTCCACCTTGGGCAGCAGGTCCTCGGTCAGCTGGCCGTAGGCCCCGTCGAGGGTCGCCCGGAACGCCTCGGTGCCACGCTGCTGCTGGGCCTGGGCGAGCGTCTGCGTGTAGCGCAGGATGCCCTGGCTGACAGCCGCCAGCGCGGCGGGGTCGTCGGTTCCGGCCGACGCGATCTCGAGCAGGGTGGAGGCCGCCGTGTCGGTGGCGTTCGTGGCGATCGTCTGCTGCGCGCTCGCCTGGGCGCCCGCGGCCTGCACCAGGGAGGACGCCGTCGCAGCATGGGCACGTAGCAACTCCGTCTCGATCGCGCTCGTCCTGACGTACTGGGCGGCCTGGACGTCGGCCTGCGACTGCCGCTCGGCGAGCACAGCCGAGGTGGCGATGCCGCCGGCGGTGAGCACGACGGTGAGGACGGTCAGCGCCAGGCGGGAGAGCCGCAGCCGGCGCGGGGTGGTGGCGCTGCCGCGTCCGGTGATCAGCATGGAGGCGCGGCGCGCGACGGTGCCGCTGGCGCCGTCCCTGGTCGCGGGGGCGGAAGCGTTCGCGGGGTTCGCCTGCCCCTGCAGGGCGGGGGAGCTCATGAGGCCGGCGCCGCGGGGGCGACGCCCGTGGCCTCCTGTGGGTCGTCCGGCGCCTGAGCGGAAACCGCGGGCCAGTCGACGGGCGGCTCGGGCTCGCCGGCGAGGTCATCGGGGAGCAGGGTCCTGAGTTCCTCCAGCGTCGGCTCCGTGCTCTCCCGCAGGCGCCAGGCGTGCCTGCCGATGGCGGCCTCGAAGAGGTTGCGCGCCCAGCGTCCGTTGCCGAACGTCTGGCCGCGGGTCTCGCGGGAGAGCTGCCGCTTGAACTCGTCCGAGCAGCCCTCGCCGAGGTCGTAGTCGGCCTTGGTGGCCATCTGGGTGAAGATGGCTTCCAGTTCCTCGTCGGAATAGTCGGCGAAGTCGATGGTGGTGCGGAAGCGGCTGGCGAGCCCCGGGTTGTTGGCGATGAACTCGGTCATCGGGCCGGTGTAGCCGGCGACGATCACCACCAGGTCGTCCCGCTTGTCCTCCATCTCCTTGACGAGCGTGTTGATCGACTCCTCGCCGTACTGGTCGCCGTTCAGCGAGTACGCCTCGTCGATGAAGAGCACCCCGCCGAGCGCCTTCTCGACCACCTCGGCGGTCTTGATGGCGGTCTGCCCGAGGTAGCCGGCGACGAGCTCGGAACGGTCGACCTCCACCAATTGGCCCTTGGTGAGCAGGCCAATCGCCTTGTAGATGCCTGCCACCATGCGCGCGACGGTGGTCTTGCCTGTGCCGGGGTTCCCGGTGAACACGAGATGGCGGGTCATCGTCGTCGACTTCAGCCCCGCCTTCGCCCGCAGCGCCTCGACCCGCAGGATCGCTGTCTGCCGGTGGATCTCGGCCTTGACCCCCGCGAGCCCGATGAGCGAGTCGAGTTCGGCGAGCCACTCCTCGACCGTCTTCTCCGGCTCGGCGGGCGACTCGGGCGATTCGGCTGACTGTTCCCCGGCCGCGGCGACCGGTGCCGGAACCGAGGTGGCGGAGCCGGCGGCAGGTGCCTCAGGGCCCTGTGCGCCAGGGGTCGGACCGGGCACGCCGGAGGCGAGGTCGGGGGTCGGGAAGAGCGAGCCCGGCAGCCCGGGGATCGCTCCGGGAGTGAGCGGATCGTTGCGGTTCAGGTCGAGCAACCGCTGCTGCGAGTCCGACAGCCGCGAGAGCACGTCGGCGAGGATGTGAGGCGCGTTCGCCTCGAAGGCGCGCTGCTCGGGGGCGACGGGTTGCTGGGCCTGGCCCTGCGGACGGGCGGGCGACGACCCGCCCTGCGCGGCGGCGGCCAGTTGGGCGGCACCCATGCTGCTCGGGCCGGGCTGGCCCAGCAGCGCGGCGGCAGTGCAGACCTCGACCAGCGCCTTGGCGTACGCCCTGCCCCCCTTTCCGCCCGTGGCGAGCGCCAGCGACGCCGTCGGTGCGGGCGCGCCGCGGTAGCGCCGTCCGCGGGTGGCCGCGTCGTAGAACGGTGCCGCCGCCGGCGGCAGGCCGAACACCGTGCACCAGTCGAGGTAGGCGCCCCTGTTCGACTCGGCGATGGCGGCGCTCAGGATGCGCGCGTCGTCGGCCGCCAGGGCGGGGTCGATGGCTGCCTTGCGGGCGGCTGCGTCAAGTGCCGCGACAGCAGAACGGAGCTGGTCGGTGCTCATCAGTCTTCCTCGCTACGCTCGCCGGCCCAGATCGAGCGGGTTTGACGAGATCTCTGTCGGTTCCGCGACTGGCGCCGGCACCACGCCCTGGTGGTGGCCGAACTTCTCCTGCAGGAAGCGGCCGTGGGCGACGAGCGCCTCGGCATCGGTCCGGTTCGCGGCGTCGTAGATCTTGTCCATGGTGGCGCCGAGCAGGTCGAGCTGGTCGATCAAGAGCATGAGGGAGGTCTTGCCCGCCTCGATGGGACGGGAGTCCGCCCAGTCACGCGGCAGCCGCAGGTAGGCGCCGATGGCCTCGGGGAGGTAATCGGTCGCCGTCGCGACGACCGAGTAGGAGTCGTAGCTGCCCAGCCCCAGCAGGTCGAGGCGCGGCAGCGTCCGTCGGACGGCGTCGGTCACCCGCAGCGCGCGGGAACGGACGACCCCCGGAATCTGGCCGTCGGCGACGAGCGCCTCCACGCGCGCCAGCGAGCCCGCGATGTCCTGCGGTGTCGGAGCCGTGGCAGGCTCGGCTTCGGGCGTGGCCGCGGGTTGTTCCTGCCCGCGACCACGCAACCAGTCCCAAAGACCCATCGAGGTTCAACTCACCTGTCGATCGAGATCGACGGCAGCTGCTGCGCGCGGGTGTCCTGGGCGGAGACCCTGTCGAGGTACTCGCGGCTCTTGACGACCTCCGCCTCCAGCGTGCCGATCGTGGCCGCCATGGTGTCGAGCGCCTTCAGCTTGAACTGGTCGATGCTGTCCATGGTGGCGTAGATGTTCGCGAAGGCCGCCTGGAGCTGCTCGATGCCGATGGTCGAGGACGCGGCCTGCTCCTGGATCTGGGCCGAGTTCTCCTTCAGCATCTCCGACGTCCGCTGGATCATGCCCGAGGTCGTGGTGTTGAGGGCGGTGATCTGGTCGAGCACCAGCTTCTGGTTGCCGAGCGCCTGGGCCACGATGACAGCGGTTCGCAGGGCCGAGATGGTCGTCGTCGACGCCCTGTCGACGCCCTTGATGAGCTCGATGTTGTTCTTGATGATGATGTCGATGGCCAGGTAGCTCTGGATCGACACGGCGAGCTGCGTCAGCAGGTCCTGGTGCTTCTGGCGGACGTAGAACAGCACGTCCTGGTTGAGCGCCTTGGCCTTCTCCGGGTCCGACAGTTCGAGTTCGGCGATCTGGGCCGACAGCTTCGCGTCGAGGCGCTCGGCGATGTAGACGTACTGGTTCAGCCTGCCCATGACCGTCCACAGGTTCTGCTTCTCCATGTTGAGCGCGACGTTGTCCTTCGTCAGCTCGTCCTGGCCGCTGCGCAGCGCGTGCAGGATGCCGTTGAGGTGGTCCTGCGAGCTCTGGTACTTGCGGAAGTAGTCGGTCACCTGGTCGCCGAACGGCAGGCGCTTCAGGAAGCCCTTGCGGCCGCGCGCCTGGGCGGGGTCGAGGTCCTCGACCGTCTTGCGGAGCTGCAGCAGCGTCTGGCCTACCTTGGACGCCTCGGCGAGGCCACCCTGCTGGACGGCCCGGACGGGGGTCTGCAGCAGCCGGTTCGAGGTCTCGGCGGCCTTGCGGATGTCCACGTCCCCCATCGAGCGGACGGCGTCCGCCTGCGCGGAGAAGGTGGGGGAGTTCTGCTCGGCCGTGTTGAGCGCGGTCAGGAACTCGTCGACCTTGGTGTCGAGCACCGGCACCTGCTCGGCCTGCACCTGCGGCGCCATCGCCGGCGCCTGGGTCGCCGTGACTGTCGCTGGCGGTTCGGGCGCCGTGAGGGTCAGGCTGGGAGGAGCGAGCGGGGCGGCCTGTGCCGCGCCGGACGAGGGTTGTGCGGGACTGGTCATAGTGGCCTCTCGAAGATCATGGCGTTGGGCTCCAATCTAGCCTCCCGATGATGCCCCGGAGGTGCCTCGACCCGGCCTGATGCCTCAGTCGAGGGGAGTGTTCCGGGGTAACCCTGAGCCTCGGTGGCACTGCCGGGAGACAAATCGGGCCCCACCTGCTCACAGGTGGGGCCCGATGAACGGGTGCGTGTCAGAGCACGTGCACGTTTGTGGCCTGCGGGCCCTTGTTACCGGGCGTGATGTCGAACTCCACCGTCTGGCCCTCGTTCAGCGAACGGAACCCCCGTGCGTCGATGGCGGTGTGGTGGACGAATACGTCTTGGGCCTCACCCGGGATGGCGATGAAGCCGTAACCCTTCTCGGCACTGAACCACTTGACGGTTCCCTGCGCCATGTACTTCTCCTTCGTAACTCTCGCGCCGCCGGTGACCGGTGGCGCCCGCTGCCGACCCGGGACGGGCGCGCCCGGAACGACGATCCCGACCGGGCGTGGACGGCAGTCGCCTCACCTTTTCACACCCGGGAGTCGCCGCGCCAGTGTCTTTCCGCGCCTGACCCGAGATGGTGGACGGCCGTCGTGTCCGGTTCCGCGGCGGGGCGGGGATCGCCCCGGATCGGCTGCCCGGGACTGTCGGTCAGGCGTGATTGCATGGCTGCATGCAGTCGGAGGTTGACCTCACCGCGTGGAGCGGTCCCGTCCTCGCCCTCGGTGGGCCGGGCACCGGCAAGACCACGCTGGTCGGGGCGGTCGCGTCGGCCCGGGTGTCGGCGGGCGGCTCGCCCCTGGTGCTGGCGGCCAACCGCGCCGCGGCGAGCACGCTGCGCAACCGGGTCGCGCTGGCGTCGACGGGCACCACCCAGCTGACGGTGACGACGGCGCACGCGCTCGCGAGGTCGCTGCTCGACCAGTACGGGGACGCCGCGGGCTGGCGCCTGCTCACGGCTCCCGAGCAGGAGTTCAGGGTGAGGGAGTTGCTGGCCGGCGATGGCGGGAGCCGTTGGCCCGAGCAGTTCAGGCCTGCCCTGCGGACGAGGGGTTTCGCCCGCCAGGTGCGCGGCGCGCTGGCGCGGGCCAGGCAACTCGGCCTCGACCCCGAGGACGTCGCCGAGTTCGGCGCCACGGCGGGCCTGCCCGAATGGCAGGCGCTGGGCGAGTTCTTCGCCGAGTACCTCGACGTGCTGGACGCCGAGCAGGTGCTCGACTACGCCGAGCTCGTCCACAGGGCGCGGCTGCTCCTGGAGGCGCCGGACGTGCTGGAGGCGGTCCGCGCGCGCTTCGACGCCGTCGTGATCGATGACGTGACGGATCTCGACCCGGCCCAGCTCGGCCTGCTGCGCACCCTGGTGCCAGTCGGCGGGGACGTCCTCGCCACCGCCGATCCGCAGGCCGCCGTCAACTCGTTCAGGGGCGCCCATCCCCGCATCGCCGCCGAGTTCCCCACGATCTTCCCGCGGGCGGACGGCAGCCCCGCCAGGGTCGACCTGCTCGATCAGGGCTTCAGGGCCGGCGGTGAACTCGCCGCGGCCCTCGCGCGGGTCGCCGCGAGGCTGCCGCAGGTCGTGGTGGGCGGCGGCGCCGTGCCGAGGCCCGCGCCCACGTCCGGAAC
>JAEWIK010000383.1 GCA_023387135.1 Actinomycetes bacterium
AGGCCGTCTATGGTGAGAGCAATGAGCACGATCACGCCCCAAGAGGCGCCCCAGAACTTCGGTGAGGTCTTCACCAGGCGCTGGGTCGTGGACACGCTGCTCGACCTCACTGGCTACACCGTCGACCGCGACCTCGGCGCGCTCACAGCCGTGGAACCGTCGGCGGGCTCGGGTGCATTCCTGCTGCCGATGGTCGAGCGACTGGTCGCCAGCGCGCGGCAGCACGACCGTGAGCTGCGATCGCTTGAGGGCTCGATCCGTGCTTGGGAACTCCAGTCGGCGAACGTCCAGTCGCTTCGCTCTGGGGTACGGCAGCTGCTGACCAAGTCCGGCGCGTCCGAGCTGGATGCGAGCCATCTTTCCCGCGCGTGGGTCATCGAGGGCGACTTCCTGCTTCCGGACGGAGACGACCTGCTGACTGCGGGTGCCGTCCAGGTGGAGGCCGACATCGTGATCGGCAACCCGCCCTACATCCGGTTTGATGACCTGGGTGACGCGATCGCGACGGAGTATCGCCGACGCTGGTTGACGATGGCCGGCCGCGGAGACATCTACGTAGGCTTTTTCGAGCGCGGCCTGGCGATGCTGAGGCCGGGCGGCAAGCTCGGCTTCATCTGCGCCGACCGCTGGATGCGGAATGCCTATGGCGCCAAGCTCCGCGCGCACATCTCCGAGCGCTACGCCGTGGAGACGATCTGGCAGATGCACGACGTCGACGCCTTCGAGGCTGAGGTCAGCGCCTATCCGGCCATCACCGTGCTATCTAATCGGCCACAGGGCGAGGTGTCGGTCATCGATGCCACCGCCGAGTTCGGGTCCGGCTCTGCGCGGACGGCAGTCGCGTTCGTTGCGTCCGACAAGCAGGAGGTGGCGGGGGACGGGTTCAAGGCTGCCCGACTCCCGAGCTGGTTCGAGGGGTCCGATCTGTGGCCGGCCGGCGGGCCGGAGGAGATCCGTCTTCTGGAGGATCTGAACGAGCGCTTTCCGGTTCTTGAACAGACCGGCGGGGATACTCGGATCGGCATCGGTGTCGCGACCGGTGCCGACAAGGCCTACTTGGTAGACCCCGCCGCGACCGACGTCGAGCCCGACCGGCTCACGCCCATCGTGATGGCCGACGACATCCGCTCGGGCCGACTCACCGCTCCCCGGAAGGTGCTCATCAATCCGTGGGACGGCGAGGGCCGGCTGGTCGACGTCAAGGCGTTCCCCCGCATGGCGAGGGCCCTTGCTGAGCACCCGAGCGTGGTGACCCGATTCGTCGCCAGGAAGAACCCCGACAATTGGCATCGCACCATCGACAAGGTCTATCCCGGATTGGCCGAGCGCCCGAAGCTGCTGCTGCAGGACATGAAAGCCCAGATCACTCCGGTCTATGAGCCGGGCGGTCTCTACCCGCACCACAACTTGTACTACATCACCTCGTCCGGTTGGGATCTTGAGGTGCTCGGTGGTCTCCTGCTCTCGCGGATCGCAGAGGCCTTCATCTCGGCCTACGGCGTGAAGATGCGCGGCGGGACGCTGCGGTTCCAGGCGCAGTACCTGCGAAAGATCCGTGTGCCGGCGCCGGAGGCCATTCCGACCGAGTTGTCCGACCGTCTACGCGAAGCCTTCCGCGCCTATGACAGGGACGAGGCCACCCGGGCGGCCGAGGCAGCCTACGGCCTTCCTGAAGGCAACCTGTAGCGCGTTCGGTCTCAGGCCGGCCGCGGTTTCGATAGGTTCAGAGCATGCCGGCTGAGTTCACCTGGAAGACGCCCATCGAACTCTTCTGGCAGGTGCGGAACGCCCAGACGCAGAAGCAGATCGAGGCCGGCGTCATCGATGCCGGCACCCGAGGGTCGGTCACTGGCGGCAAACACATGGACGGACTCACCGCCGCCGTGGCGAACCTGTTCCGCTCCGACCCTGAGATCGTCTTCGAGATCCACCACGGCGGTCGGATCAGCCTTCCCGGCTACTACCGGCGCACCAAGGACTGGGACCTTGTTGTGCTCTATCGCGGCGTCCTGGTCGCCGCCATCGAGCTGAAGTCCCAGGTGGGCAGCTTCGGCAACAACTTCAACAACCGGACCGAGGAAGCCATCGGCAATGCCGCCGACATCTGGCGCGCCTACGAGGAGGGTTTCTTCGGTCACATCCGCCCGTGGCTCGGCTTCGTCATGGTCCTCGAAAAGGCCAAAGGCTCCACCACGCCACTCGGCGATGGCAACGCGATGTTCCCGACCGATCCGATCTTCCGGAACACCGGCTACCTCGATCGCTACCGCATCCTCATGCAGCGGCTCGTGCGCGAGAAGCAGTACGACGCCGCCGTTGTGGCCGCCACGGCCAAGGGTGAGGGCAAGATCGACGAACCGGTCTTTGACCTGTCCTTCGCGAACTTCGAGGCCGCCATTGCTGCTCGGATCGCGTACATCAAGGCACTGCCGGCCGACGCCTTCCCCGACGACGCGCTGCCTATCTGACCCTGCGTACCCTCAATGCCCGCGCACGACAGCGAGGCGCCCCGCTCCGCTTGGAGGGGATAGTCAAGACCTGTGGATGCAGCGACCGACGGCATCTGAGTGGGCCTGCTGCTGAGTCGAGGTGCCTACGCCGATCGACCGGTGGAATCTGGCCGCAATGGCCATCGCGACGGGCGTCCTCGACGCGTCCTCGTGCGGCGTCCAGCCACCTGTGCTGAGATGGAGCAATGCGTGTTGCCAGAGATTTGCTAACTGTCGCCGACTTCGGTGTAGCGCTGATGGATGAGGCGCTGGCAAGCCGGCCGCTTGTGCCGCACGACGGCCCGATGGACACGCTGTGGTTGCACAAGGGAGCTGACGAATGGGCGCATCGCCGATGCAGCGTTGAGTTCGCGCCGGTGCCCAGCCGAGTCGTTTCGGTTCGCAAGCAACGCCATGGAGTCCGTCCGGTCGCTGAACTGTGTGTCCGAGACCGGGTCCTTTACCGTGCGCTCGTTAACCGCTGGAGCAACTTCCTGCCGGAACCAGACCGCTCAGGAGGGGCGTGGGACGGCTTTCGGAACGCACCCCTGCAGACGGCAACTGCGCCCAACTACGTCGTGTCGTCCGACGTCACTGCCTACTACCAGTATGTTGACCACGGGCTCTTGGCGCGCGAAATCCTCGCGCGAACGGGCGACTCAGACGGGGTTGAAGCGTTGGCGGGCCTCTTGGCTGGCCTCGTCGGTCGCTCCTACGGGTTGCCTCAGCAATCCGGGTCGTCTGATGTGCTGGCAGAGGCTTACCTTTCAATAGTCGAGCGGCGACTGCTCCGACAAGGCCTATCTGTATGGCGGTATAACGATGACTTCAGAATCGCGGCCAACTCGTGGAGCGACGCGCTGAACGCCGTTGACTCGCTCGAGCGCGAATGCCGAGAGATGGGGCTCGCGTTGAACGACTCCAAGACCATCATCAGGCTACGAAATACGTACGCGGGAGGGCTGGATAGGCGCGAGAAGCTTCTGGATGAGATATCGGACGAGGTTGAGATGAATCTCGCGGGCCTCACGCTCTCATATGTTGGTGACGTAATCGAGGTTGCCCCCGACCCGGGTGACGTCACGCCAAGCGCCGCTCGTCAGGTGATCGATGATTGGTACGGCCTTGCGCAGCGCGAGAACAGCATCAGCGAGGATGAGCGAGGCAGGATGGAAGTGCTTGCGGAGCTACTCAGTTGGGCGCTGACAGTCATGCGGCAGCAGCCAACCGACCCGGATGTCCTCCGATCATGCGGGCTGATGTTGCGAACCGAGCAGGTTCTGACACCCCAGGTCGCTCGTTACCTTGAGAGGGCCGATGACGAGCCGGCGATGGCCGTTGACTGGTTCGAGGACTTCCTAGGGAAGAACCCATACCTAACCCCCTGGCAGGCTTGGTGGGTTGCGCCCGCGCTGCGCGGGATCGCCGGTTCGTATGGGGCCGGTTCAAGCCAGCGTGCTTGGCTCGACAGCATCTGGAAGGACCCGAAGAGCCCGGAGCCGGTCATCGCAGGTCTGGCTCTGACAATGGCCGAGAAGGGCCTCGCATCAGCCGATGATCTGGTTCGCATGTTTGACGGGATGACGGAAATTGGCCGACCCTATGTGGCTCGTGCCCTCGGGTCGGTTGCAGCACCCGGTCACGCCGGTGCCCAAACGCTCATCGCTGAGGATGAGTGGGTGCAGTGGGCGTTCGAAGTCGGGCGTCCGTGACGGCCGACCCGCTCCGGCACCTCAGCGACTTCGGGGAGAGCGCCGTGAGCGATATTCGTTTGCTCGCGCATGACTACGGAGTTGCTCGTAACCGCGGAACGGGACTCGCGAGTGTGGGGCGCTTCGCGAGCTCGGGTGCGAGCTTTGGCGATCGAGCGACCCAGCTGGCGGTCGCGAACATCGTGGGCATCGTTGAGCAGTACGCGGAAAACGTGCTCTTGGCGGTCGGGGCCAACTCAAATTCGATCAGGACCTGGCCCAACAAGATCCAAGTATGGGATGGCCATTTTGGAGTCGACCTCAAGAACGATTGCCCCTCATTCCGGCCAATGTGGGGCTACTACGATGCGCGCAACGCGATCATGCATCGGCGCGGAGAGCTGACGCACTCGCAGCGTAGGCCTGAGGTGTACGACCGACTGAAGGCTGCCGCCGTTGAGCGAGTCGGGTATGAGATCGTGGTGAATGCTGGAACGGTGGCCAGTTGCGCCCAGGTGTGTGTTCGGTGCGTGCAAGAGATGGACAAGGCGCTCACATAGTCGGGGAGGAAGCCGAGAGCCGCCCGCCCCGTGCTGGAGCCAGCGAGTCGCGTTCTAGGGGCGGCGCCGGCTCGCGAACGGGTATGGCTCGTTCCCGCCGCGGACGACGACGCACGATGCAGCTACACGGCCCTGTCGGCCGCCCGACGCACTCAACCCCGCCCCGTCAACAAGACGCGGTGAGTCAAGCGTCGGTGCTGGAACAGCCAGCCAAGACCGACACACCCGCTACACACTTGGTCCCACGCGATGTCCGCATTCCTGCGAACCCTGTGGATAACCACGGTTCGGGTTCATACGCCAGAGTTTCGGACGTGATCTCACTGTCGCTGGCTGAGGCCCAGACGAACCTTTCGAAGCTCGTGGAGTCGGTAGTGACAACCCACGAGCGATTCGAGTTGACCCGCAACGGTGAGCGGGCCGCGGTGCTGCTCGCCGCCGATGACTACGACTCCCTGCTGGAGACTCTCGACATCCTGAGCAACCCCGACGAGGTCGAGGCGATCCGGACCGGCCTCGCTGACGTGGAGCGCGGACAGCTCAGTTCGGCAGACGAGGTTCGCGCGGCGCTCACCACCGACGGAGGGTAGTCGACCGGCCCGCCCCCGCGCGGACCGTCTGCATTGCGCCTCCCCTCCCGGGAGCCCACGGTCGCCGCTCCCGAGCGGCCTTCTTGTGATTCGTCGTTCCGGAGATGTCCGGAACGACCCACTTCTGAGGCTTAAGGCGGTAGAGGCGCGGAACTCTCCGCCCGGGACGTCACAATCGCGGACTTCTCTGGCCAGGGGTGGAAGGTCCTGCGAACTCCTGGGTCCTCGAGCGTCCCGATCGACCCGCCCGTGGGCTTAGGGACGGTGAGCGACCTTCCGCCGGAGAGGAGGTGTGCGTTGACGATCAGCCTGAAGAAGGTGACCGCAGGGTCGGGGTACACCTACCTGACCCAGCAGGTTGCCGCGCAGGACGGGCAGGTGCGCACCGGCCTGGCCGCCTACTACGAGGAGAAGGGCGAGGCGCCGGGCGTCTGGATGGGCACCGGCATGGACGGATTCGATGGCCTCAACGCCGGCGACCCGGTCAACGAGGCCCAGATGCTGGCCCTCTTCGGCAACGGACTGCATCCGCTCGCCGATCAGATCCGGCAGGACGCTTTCGACGCCGGCCTGAGCGAGCGCCAGGCCGAGAAGGCCTGTCGGCTCGGACGTCCCTTTGCTGTCCGCGACACCCGTCCGCCGGAGTTCAAGCAGGAACTCAAACGCCGCTACGCCGTCGCCAACATCGCAGCCGGACGCCGTCCCAACGCCCGGCTCGATTCGGACGTCCTCGCGCAGATCCGCACGGAGGTCGCCACCGACTTCTTCACCAAGGAGTTCGGCCGGCCGCCCGAATCTCCGAGCGAGCTCCACCGTGAGGTCGCAATCTGGTCGCGTCCGACCGCCACGACCATCGCCGGTGTCGACCTCACGGTGTCGCCAACCAAGTCGTTCTCCACCGCCTGGGCGCTGGCTCCGCTCGCCACCAGCCGACAGCTCGAGGAGCTTCACCACCGCGCCGTCGCCCGGATGGTCACCTACCTCGAGACCCAGGCGTTCAGCCGGATCGGTCCCGGCGGCGTCCGCAACGTCGAGGCCCGTGGCCTGGTCGTCGCCGCCTTCGACCACCGCAGCACCCGTGCCGGCGACCCCGATCTGCACACCCACCTCGTCATCGCCAACAAGGTGCAGGCCGCCGACGGACGCTGGTACGCGCTCAACACGAACCTGATCTACAAGGCGAAGGTCGCCGCTTCCGAGCTGTACACCGCCACCCTGGAGGCTAGTCTCGCCGAGACCTTCGGCATCCAGTTCGTCGAGCGCACCACCGGACGCGGCAAGCGTCCCGTCCGCGAGATCGACGGCATCGACCCGTCGCTGAACAGGCGCTGGTCGACCCGCCGCGGGCAGATCGAACAACGCCGGGACGAACTCGCCGCCACGTTCCTCGCTGATCACGGCCGTCCGCCCACCGAGGTCGAAATGATCGCCCTCGCCCAGCGCGCCAACCTCGAGACCCGCGACGCCAAGCCCGAGCCGCGCTCGCTCGCCGAGCAGCGGGCTACTTGGCGCATCCAGGCCGAACAGGTGCTGGGCGCCGGGGGAGTGGACCGCATGCTCGCTGCCGCGTTCGGCCGCGAACCCGTCCACGCCCAGACACCGACCATCGACTGGCTGATCGACACCTCCGCCCGCGTTATCGGCGTCGTTGAGCAAGAGCGCTCGACCTGGCAGGGCTGGCACGTCCGCGCTGAGGCGCTGCGGCAGGCACGAGCAGCCGGCGTCTCCACCGAACTGCTCGACCGGGTCGTCGACACCCTTGTCGACCTGGCGTTGGAGACCCGATCGCTGCGGCTCACCAAGGACGACCCGATCGAGGATCCCGACGCGCTGCGCCGCAGCGACGGCCAGAGCGTTTACACCATCCCCGGCATGGACTGGTACACCTCCAGCCGCATCCTCGACGCCGAGGACCGCATCGTCGCCCACGCCGCACGCACGGACGGACGCGTCGTCTCCCGGGAGATCGTCGGCCTCGCCCTGCTTGAAGCGCTCGCGAACGGCACCCAGCTCACCTCTGGTCAGCACGAGCTGGTCGACGCAATGGCACGGTCGGGACGCCGCGTGCAGCTCGCCATCGCGCCTGCCGGCACCGGCAAGACCACAGCGATGCGGACGCTGAGCGCCGCTTGGACCGAATCCGGGGGCACCGTCGTCGGCCTGGCTCCGTCTGCGGCCGCCGCGAAGGCGTTGGCCGACCAGCTCGACGTGCCCTGCGACACGCTCGCCAAGCTCACCTGGAGCCTCGACCATCCAGACCAGCCCCAGCCCGCGTGGATGGCGGCCATCGGAGCCGACAGCTTGGTCGTGATCGACGAAGCGGGTATGGCCGACACCCTCAGCCTCGACCGTGCGATTGACCACATCGTCGGGCGCGGCGGCAGCGTCCGGCTCATCGGTGACGACCGGCAGCTGTCCGCGATCGGCGCCGGCGGCGTCCTGGCCGACATCGAGGCCGCTATCGGTGCCTGCCGGCTCACCGAGGTGCTTCGCTTCGACGACCCGGCCGAAGCTGAAGCGTCCATCGCGCTGCGGGAGGGGCGGGCCGAGGCGCTGGGCTACTACCTCGACCATGACCGCATTCACGTCGGCGACGTGGCGACCATGGCGCACGCAGTGTTGGGTGCCTGGACGCTGGACCACGCGAACGGCCTGGACGCGCTGATGCTCGCCCCGACAAGGGACCTCGTCACCGAGCTGAACCGGCTCGCGCAGCGCCGCCACCTCGAGGGCCGCACCATGCTCGGTCGCGGAGCAGGGTTGGGCGACGGCTCCATCGCGGTCGCCGGCGATCTCGTCATCACGCGCGTCAACGCCCGCCAGTTGCCGGTCGGCAGCCGCGACTGGGTGAAGAACGGTGACCGGTGGAGCGTGGCGAGCGTCTTCCCGGATGGCAGCATGCGCGTCCAGAGCCTGCGGACGAAGCACGCCGTGCACTTGCCGGCCGACTACGTCCGCGGGTGCGTCGATCTCGGCTACGCCACCACGATTCACGGTGCCCAGGGGCTTACCGCCGACACGATGCACGGTCTGGCGACCGGAGAGGAATCCCGGCAGGAGCTGTACACGATGCTCACCCGCGGACGCCGGGCGAACCACCTATACCTCGAGGTCGTCGGCGACGGCGACCCGCACGCGCTGGCGCACACCGACTCGGTCCACCTGCTTACCGCGGTCGAGCGGCTGGAACGGGCGCTCGCGCACGACGACGCTCCGGTGTCGGCCAGCACGCAGCTGCGGGAGCAGGACGACCCGACGAAGCTCCTCGCGCCGGCCGTGGCACGGTACACGGACGCGCTCGGCGTCGCCGCCGAACAGGTGCTCGGGCCAGAGATCGGCCAGCGGCTCGACCAAGAAGCCGACAACCTCGTGCTGTGGCTCACCGAGTGCCCGGCCTGGGACACGCTGCGCTCCGACCTGCTCGGACTGGCCGCGGACGGCCACGACCTGGTCGCGCTGTTGCGCAGGATCACCAACCTCGGCGATCTGAACACAGCCCGCGACGCCGCGGCCGTGCTCGACCATCGACTGCACCTGTTGGTGCCGGACGAGCGAACCGGACCGCTGCCGTGGCTGCGCAGCATCCCGTCCAGGGTGGCTGAGGACGCGACGTGGGGACCGTACCTCCGGGCCCGCGCCGAGCGCGTCGAGGTGCTCACACAGGCGGTCCGCGACGCGACCATCGCCGGGGACGTCCCCCTGCCCTGGCTACGGAATCCAGCCGGTCGTCCACACCTCCGTCGGGACGACGAGGTGCTTGTGGACATCTCGGTCTGGCGGGCAGCGATGGACGTTGCCAGCACCGATCGGCGCCCCACCGGCGAACCCGCGATGGCGGATACCGCCAGGCGCTGGCAGAACGACCTGGACGCGCGCCTAGAAGACCTTGTCGGCATCGAGGCCGGAGTATGGAGCCGACTCCTCACCTGGGCCGACCCCGCGATCGCCCAAGACCCGGACCGTCTGGAGGTCGCGCAGCGCCTCTACCAGCTCGAGGTCGACGGCGTCCGTGTCGCTCCCATGGTCAAGGAGGCGCTCGCCCAGGGCCACCTGCCCGCCGACCACGCCGCCTCAGCTCTCTGGTACCGGGTGGCGGGCTTGCTCAAGAGTGGTCGATCCTTCTCGCCGCCAGCACCGCGTTGGGAAACCGTCGAGCCACGCCCGATCCCTAGGCCTGAGTCCGAGCGCGCCCCCTGGACCATCAGCCCCGATCAGGGCGGCCCGTCCATCGGCTTCTGAACACCCACCACGAAGAAGGAGACACCATGTCCGTCATCGAGAGCACTAAGCCCGGCGCGTTCGTCTCGCTCTCCCAGGCCGCCGACATCCTCGGCATCAGCGTCCACACGCTGCGGCGTCGCATCGCCGCCGGCGAGTTGCCCGCCTTTCGCACTGGCCGCCGGATCATTCGCGTCCGCGTGAGCGATCTGGAGCGCTTGCTACGACCTGTGCCTGCCACGGGAAGTTGGTAGGTCCGTCAGATTCGGCGTCATCATGGGCTACAGATTCACAACCTGTGGTCCGACGGAGGGTGCGTGCGGCAGATTCCGCGTCTCGAATTTGGGCCCCTGTCGTCCCCAGCCTACGAAGCGATGCACGATAAGCGACTCCTCTAGGCTGCGCCCATGGAGCTTGCGCTCGAGGACTCGCGCGAATCGCTCCTCATGGGTTGAGAGGATGACTTGGCGCCCTCGACGGACTTGCCTCATTAGGTCAGAAAAGCCGAGCACGTTGACATCGTCGAGTGACTGAAGTGGATCATCCATAAGCACGAACGGCAAGCCAGAGTCGCCGGCTGCCCAACCTAGTGCCAGGAACGCCGAGAGAGCCACGATATTCGCTTGTGCGCTTGAGAAGATGAGTAGTGGATTTCCTCGAACGTCCTCATCCTCGTCTGTGACGCTGGCGGTCGCGGTACCCCGACCGTTGTAGGTCTCGATTTGGAAGTCCAGGCGAGTGAAGGTGGGGTGTGGATCGAGTCGACCATAGATATCGTTCATGAGCGGCTCCAGACTCTGGAAGCGCTCCCGAAAGATCTGTTCGATGCCGTCTGTGGCGGCTACGGCGAGAGCCGTCGCGGCGGCGGATTCACGTCGGGCTCGCTCGTACTCCCGCTGGCTTTCGGCGACTTGAGCCGTTGCCGTCTCGAGGCGAGCGCGGACCTGAGGCAGTTGAGACACAGTTGCCATTGAAGCCTCTGCAGCACGGAGTTGGGCTGCGCCCATGTCGGCGATCGTCGCCAGACGGATTGCCTCGGCTTGAGCTGCGCGTAAGCGTGCGACCAGACCTTGGGCACTGCCGCGAAGGAATGAGGAAGCCGAGCCTGCCGCCCGCTGGACATGCAGGGTCTGGAGGGGCCGGATGACGATGGTTGGGCCGGAGGCGAGGGACTCAATCTCGTGAAGGAGATCCTCGGCCATCCGCTCTATCCTGCGAGCACCCTCCAGTTGTCGGACCTGGGCCCGCCATTGATCTTCGAGGCTAGAGAGGTTGTTCTGAGCAGCCAACTCCTCCTCGCGCGCGCGCCGCAGTCGGTCATCCACCGCAGCCAGTGCTGACCCGAGTTCTGCGCGTTCGCTTAGGTCCTGAATGGTGCGGGCACGCGGCACAGACGAGCGACAGACGGGGCAGGCGACATGCCCGGCCTCGTCCTCCTCGGCATGCCGCAGTTGAGGTATCGCTAGCTGGGCAAGCTGATTGAGGGCGTCGGCCTCATGTTCGACCACCTCACGCTCGCGGAGAATCGCCTGCACCGCCGCCGACGCGCCCTGCCACATCTGAGTTGCGGCATCGAGTTCATCCTGCGTAAGCAGCCGGTCAACTGCGGGTGGTTCCTCCTCACCAAGCGTCTCTATCGATCCGATCGTCGAGAACATGCGACGAGACACGTCCGAGGCTTCAGCGGAGAGGGCTGCCCATTGACCGCTGGTGGTGGGCTGCTCGACCCGCACGTCCAAGGTTTCCAGGCTCCGCGACAGATCGGCAAGGTCCGGGCCTACTGACTGTTCCGCAGAGCTCCGCTCGATTAGAGCGACGAGCGTGTCGGCCTCTTCGGTCAAGTCCGACACGCGCGAGCGCTGCTTATCAAGAGATGCCAAGGACTCCCGCGCTACCGCACGAGCCTCCTTCTGCCGTGCGCGCACGTACCGCTCGAACTGCTCGAGTACTTCGAGCCCTAGGAGTCGGAGGAGCTGTCGGTATCGCTGATCCGGCTTGTCACGGAGCAGCAGCCGCAGGTCGTCTTGCTGCAGCAACCCGCTCGTCGCGATTACCTCGTCTAGCGACAGGCTGGGCGAGCCCAGCAAGAGCTGCTCAAGGTCAAGTTCGGATCTAGCAGTCTCCGTCGGAGCGATCGCCCGTATCTCGAGCGAGTTCTCCTTGGCGAATCCGCGCCGGGTAATCTCAAACACTTGATCGTTGAGGTTGGCGAGAGCCGTTACCACAGCGGGCGAGCTTGGTCTGTAGGAGTTCACAACATAGTCTTCGTTTCTCCGTAGAGTATGAGCCGCCAAGCGCGGAAGGCTGCCCTGGAGTAACCACAGTAGTGCGTCGAAGAAGGTGGTCTTTCCTGTCCCATTTGGCCCCCAAATCAGCACAACCGAAGCATCGAGGTTGAACGTCACAGGCTCTCGAACGCCCCGAAAGTTCTCGATTGTGAGCGAAAGCAAACGAGCGTGATTATGGTGGCCATTGCTAGGCATCCGGGTCCTCCTCGATCAGGCTTTCGAAGCCAGTGACCTTGAACCGAGCCAATGCCCGCTGGATCACTTCCTCCTCGATGCCATCCTTCAGTAGTCGATCTACGAGCCTATCAATGGGGCTGATCCCAAGAGACGGAACTGATGTGTCGGCACCCAGAGGCAGCAGCGTCCGCATGGCACGGCGAACGGCGGCAATCGTGGGCTCTACGCCCACTTTCACAAGGCGCCTCAAGTGCCTGAGGTTATAAGTGAGAGCGAAGAGCGTGTCGCTGGCTTCCGCCTCAGCGGCCTGGCTGGTCAGGACCGCGACATACCCATCCCATCTCTTGCCCCCGGTCGGCGCTTCGGAAACCCGATCCACAAGAGCCTGGCTCAGGGCCGCCTCTGCGACCACAAGGTCGCGTACGGTCAGAGTGGCGGTAGCTAGGACGACGTTATCCGGGTTCTCGGCAAGAATTGCAGGGATCCCGTCCGCTGAAGTGGGCTCGATGGCATATCCGGCATCGGCAAGGGTCATGCCAAGAAGCTCGAAGAGCTTATCGTCGACGCTGGTAATGCCTGCGGATTCGCTAGCCGTCATGCTGCCTCGATAATGTAGTCGCCAGCGATCAAGAAGATCCTGCCCGCTGTGGCGGAGTCGATGAGGTGGTCGGGAGTCGCTTCGTCGAGGATGTTGTCCGGCATCGTGGTTGTCGGCGCCGGTGTTCTGAGTATGTCGCGAGCGCGGAGGCCGCGCGCCCCCTGGACCTCTGCGCTTCCGAGGGGTCCAATGTGTCCGCAGCAGGCCACGATCACGTCGGCTCCGGCGGGTAGGCGATCCTCTGCGCGGGCGTCGTTGACTCGCTGGATGGCCTCAATGGCCATTCGGCTTCCCAGAGGAAGCGAGTCCGACACGAGCGCCGTCATCCTCGCGCCGTCGAGATCCCCGTCTAGGCAGATCCAACCGGACGGACCCAAGCAGACTTGATCGGGGCCGGCAAGGCAGCCCAGTGCGAGCAGCGCTAGGAGTGTTCGACTCGCAGTCGCCACCGCCTCGCCGACTGAGAACTCCCAAGTTAGACATCGCAGCCACCTAAGCGCCCACACGCCATCGCGAGTTTCCAGTCCTGCCAGGATGGCTTCGACCCCAAGGCGTTGCGGGTGAGTGGTGTCGAGACTTACCAGCTTCGCGCGAAGGTTGGCTCGGGTCTCGTACAGGTATGCCCGAAGGAGGGCATCGCAGAACTCGTCCGCAGACTCGGCGACTCGTCTCTGAGCATCGAGGCCAGCAAGAATGTCGGGCCAGTCAGTTTGGGTCCAGTCGCTCATCTTCGGATCGATGACGGTGAGGCGATCCATGCCGACCCTTGCGACCAGTTGGTCGAGCGAAGATCGTACGTAATCGGCTGGACTGCCGAGCCCGATGAAGGCGACGTCTCCTGAAGAAAGTCTCGCAGCTAATTCAGCGGCCGCAAAGAGCGGCGCGTTCTCCAAGTCCTGGGTGGTTACAAGCATTGTGCTGGGGCGCGTTGCGCAAC
>JAEWIK010000017.1 GCA_023387135.1 Actinomycetes bacterium
CGGGCCATCGGGCGCGGCTCGATGACGATCTCCCGCTTCTGGCGCGGGAACGAAGCGAGCGAGGCCGGGCCCGAAACGTTCCAGGTCGTCGTCGCGACGATCGACAAGCTCCGGGAAGCCATCGACAAGCCGGCCTACGAATGGCTCAAGGAGTCCGCCCTGATCATCGTCGACGAAGCGCACACGTCGATCGCACCGAGCTACACGAACGTGTTCCGCTGGCTGGGTGGAGAGAGCATCACCACTCGCATGACGACGCCTCTTCTCGGGCTCACCGCGACCGCGTACCGGGGCCACAATGAGGAGGAGACCAAGCGCCTCGTCGGCCGCTACAGCCACAACCAGCTCGACGACGGCGTCTTCGGCGAAGAGGAGCCCTACCACCACCTGCAGAAGCGCGGAATGCTCGCGCACGTTCAGCAGGAGGTCTTGAGCGGAATGAACATCGCCTGGACGCCCGAGTTGGAGAGGCACCTGGGACAGTTCGGCACTCTCCCCCGCGATGTGGAGAACTCGGTCGGTCAGAACTTCGAGCGCAACCAGGTGATCCTGGAGTCCATCACCCGCCAACCGGATGAGTGGACGACGCTCCTCTTCGCGAGCTCGGTGGAACACGCCCGAGCACTCGCGGCGGAACTCAGCTACTACGGCATCGCCTCTCGACCGATCTCTGGGGCGACGGATCCTGCTCTGCGTCGCCGGTACATAGAACAGTTCCGCGACGGTGACATCCGCGTACTCACCAACTACGCCGTTCTCACACAGGGCTTCGACGCGCCGAAGGTCCAGGCGGTCTATGTGACCCGACCCACCTTCAGCCCCAACCTCTACCAACAGATGATCGGACGCGGCCTGCGAGGGCCGCTTAACGGAGGCTCGGAGCAGGTGCTCATCGTCAACGTCGCCGACAACCTTGAGCAGTACGGCGGCCAGCTCGCGTTCCACCACTTCGACTACCTGTGGAGGCCAGATCAGTGACGATCACGACTGACGACCGCACCATCGAACTGGACAACGAACAGCGGCGTGTCGCCGAAGCACCAGCCGAGGAGCGGCTCTACGTCACTGCGGGGCCAGGGAGCGGCAAGACCGAGACGGTCAGCGCACGTATCCAGCACCTCCTCGAAGCGGAGAATCTGAGCGGCAACGAGGTTCTGGTGATCAGCTTCTCGCGCGCGGCCGTCGAGGCGATCCAACGGCGACAGCGGCTCAACGGCGCGCGATCGTGGGTATGGGTGACCACGCTCGACAGCCTTGCGACCCGGATTCTCTCCGACACGGAGGTCGACGTCACCGGTCTCGGGTTCGACACCCGCATCAAGAGGCTGGCGCAACTACTGGCGAATGACGAGATCGAAGATCCTCTCCCGGACGTCCGCCACGTCATCATCGACGAAGCACAGGATGTCGTTGGAGTTCGTGCGGCCCTGGTCCGGCTCTTGCTGGAGAGCCTCCCCGAAGACGTCGGGTTCACGATGCTCGGAGACCCCAGGCAGGGCATCTACGACTTTCAGCTCGAAGAGAACTTCGACGATCCCGAATTCCTCCTGCAAGCCGCTCAGGACTTGAACGCGGTCGACGTCGAGCTCCGAGGCCAGTACCGCGCGCAGACAGACGATGCTCGTCTCGCAATGACACTCCGCGGTACGGATCGGGCGGACCTCGCGTGGATCAACGAGATGCAGCGGTTCGTGACGGGGAAGCCCAGCTTCGATCTCGACGGTCTGGCCGAACAGCTGAATGGATCAGCCGGCGATGTCGCGATCCTCACCCAGTCCAACGCCCAAGCGCTCACCGTCGCCCGCCGTCTGCAGGAGCGCGGCGTGCAGATCGAGCTTCTCGCCCGGGCCGCCGACCGCTCGATCGATCCCTGGCTGGCCAAGGCGTTCGCGGATGCGCCGGGCTCGCTCACACGCGATCAGTTCGAAGAGCTCGCGGTGGCGGTGGCTCCCATCGATCCGAGCGAGGCGTGGAGCCTTTGCCGCCGCATCACCAGCGGCACAACGAAGTACCTGAACGTCAGGGAACTGACTCAACGGCTCGCCTCGGGGATCGTGCCCGTCGCGCTGACCCGCCAGCGGGAACACATCGCGGTGTCGACCGTCCACCGAGCCAAGGGACTCGAGTTCGATCAGGTCATGCTCCTGGATCCGGGCGAGTGGTACGGCGAGCAGGACGCGGTCTACGGCCGGGTTCTCTACGTGGCCATCACACGACCCCGCCGCCGGCTGTTCACCTTCACCCGAGACAAGGCCTCCCAGTACTGGCATACCGACGACAGAACCGAGCGCGCCTTCCGCACCAATTACAAGGGGAAGGGCACCACCGGGTTCGAGATCCGCGGTTCCGACTGGCGCGAACCGCAACCGCCCGCTGCGGATGAGGATCCCCGGAGCGCCCAGGAGCTCCTGCGAACACTGGCCAGCGCAGGCACCCCCGTCCCTGTAGACATCCGGTTCAACGCATACGAGTCCACCTTGAGCCGACCGCGATACGACGCCTACGTCGACGACGTCCACATCGGCACGCTGGGCGAGCGCTTCATCGAAGCGTTCAACAGGCGGCTGGGCAAACACGACGGCTGGCCGAACATCGCCGGGACCTACTTTGCCGGCGTCGAAACGGTGGCCGGCCCACCCCAGGCCGGGCCCGTCGGAAGCAACGGCTTATGGCTGAGCCCCCTCATCGTCGGCCCCGCAGACCTCGATTGGAGAAAGGCATGAGTGAAACAGCGGCCTTCTACGCCGCCCGCGACTTCATGGTGCAGGCACTGAGGGACGAGCTGATCGGGTCGGCGAACGACGCCGTCGTCACGGAGACACCGATGAACCGGTTCGTCACCGGGATCCTGTTCCCCCAGGAGCCTCCGCGGAAACCCACGGAAGAGGCGGACGAGGCGGGCTCGGGCCCCGAGGCCGATCGTCAGAATCCTGACAGCGACGACGAGGGCACCGACACCTTCGAGGCCGTCGACACACCGGTGTCGCTGAGCCACGTGCGCTATCCGTCCGCCTTCGGAATGTCGTTCAGCGTCGGTGAGGCCACGACAGAGCTCAGCGTCCAGGTGGCGGCCGCCCGGTACGAGGACAAGGACGGCAAGTGGCACCGCCGCCCCATCACACCACCCCCCGTCGCCGTGTCGGTCGACTCGACCGGTGCGCTGCGCCCGATCACGATCGCCCCGACGCTCGAGCTCCACGTCGTCGTCCGCGAGACCCGGTCGGGTGCCCGACCCATCACGCTGGCGTTGGTCAACACGGTCGAGTCGCCCGCCCAGGGACTGCGGGACGGTTACGCCTGGTATCAGGTGGAGCTGAAGGTGACCTGCCCCGACGGCTTCCTCGACCGTCCGACCCACACCTCGACCGGGCTCGAAGATGCGGACGTCGGCAGCAACCGGCTGCTGTTCCGCGATGCACGCAACCTGGCGATCGGTCACGGCTGCGCTGTGGAGTGGATCGATGCCGACGTCGTCACCGAACTGCGGATGTCCTTCATCCCCGCTCACGACGTTCCTCGCGCCGACACCGGAGTCGCCGGGGTTCCGAAGCTCCCGATGTCGGCACTCGCCGACGGCCAGGGGCTCGCGCTCATCGAGCAACTCGTCCAGCGGTACCGCGAATGGATCGAGGTTCAGCGGCGCCGCATCCCCGGCCTGAGCGACAAGGACCTCGCCGCGACCGCCGAGCACCATCTGGCGCTGGCGACCAAGGCCGCCGACCGAATGGAGGGTGGGCTGAATCGGCTCAAGGAAGATGCCCAGGTCATGCGGGCGTTCCAGCTGATGAACCGCGCCATGTACGAACAGCGCAACAAGCAGGAACGGATTCGGAACGGCGCCGCTCCGGCTGAACAGTACTGGCGCCCGTTCCAGATCGCCTTCATCCTGATGAACGTCCGTGGCTTGGCCGACCCGGCAGACCCGGAGCGTAACCTCGCCGATCTTCTCTGGTTCCCGACCGGCGGCGGCAAGACCGAGGCCTACCTTGGCCTGATCGGGTTCGCGATCCTGCTGCGCCGCATCGAGAACCCGCAGGACGGCGGCGTCTCGGTGCTCATGCGCTACACACTCCGCCTTCTAACGCTGCAGCAGTTCGAACGGGCGGCAGGGCTGATCTGTGCCCTCGAGCTGATCCGCAAGAGCGAACTACCCTCCAGTGCCGAGATCAGCCTCGGGCTGTGGGTGGGACAGGCGGCGACACCGAACAACCTCCAGGACGCCAAGACCGCCCTCGCCAAGCTGAAGAGGGGCGAGTCGCTCAACGAGAACAACCCCATGCAGCTGACACGCTGCCCCTGGTGCGGGACCCACCTCTCACCCAACGACTACTGGATCCAGCAGTTCCCACAGGCGCAGATGACCATCCGCTGCCCGAACACCACCTGTGAGTTTCACAGCGGTATTCCGGCCCACGTCGTGGATTCGGAGGTCTATGCGGTTCGCCCCTCGCTGGTGATCGGGACCGTGGACAAATTCGCGATGATGGCGTGGCGGGCGGAGGCACAGTCGCTCTTCTCGGTCGATGGAGCGCATCCGAAACCGGATCTGATCGTTCAGGACGAGTTGCACTTGATCAGCGGGCCGCTGGGCACCATGGTCGGGCTCTACGAGACCGCGGTCGACGCCGCGTGCACGGACGATGGCAGTCACCGCCCCAAGCTGATCGCCTCAACCGCCACCATCCGCCGGGCGACCGCTCAGATGGCGAGCGTCTTCGACCGCGAGGCGCGGCAGTTCCCGCCACCGGGCCTCGACGCCGGTGACTCCTTCTTCTCCACAGACGCCGACCCGGCAAACACCGGAACCCGGCAGTACGTCGGGGTGATGGCCCAGGGCGTCACGCACACCTACCTGATGGTCCGCACCTATGCTGCGCTGCTTCAGGCCGCGGCCGACCTGGATGCCCCCGATGAGGTGCGCGATGCCTACTGGACGCTGATGGGCTACTTCAACAGCCTGCGAGTGCTCGGCGGCGCGGCCATGCAGGTGACCGATGACGTGCCCGCGCAGATGCAGGTCATCGCGAACCGGCACGGCACGACGGAGCGAGATCCGGGAGAGCCGTCCGAACTCACGTCCCGAATCGCCTCCTCCGACATCCCCGAACGGCTCATGCAACTCGGCTGGGCTTACGGCAGCCAGAACGAACCACTGAACGTCGTGCTCGCCACCAACATGATCTCGGTCGGCCTCGACGTCGACCGGCTCGGGCTGATGGCGGTGATGGGGCAGCCACAGGCCACGGCGGAGTACATCCAGGCGACCAGCCGCGTCGGGCGCCGCAATCCGGGCCTGGTCGTGGTGATCTACAACTCCACCCGGTCCCGCGACCTGTCCCACTACGAGTCCTTCTCGACCTACCACCGGGGTTTGTACCGCCAGGTGGAGCCGAACAGCGCCACACCGTTCTCGCCACGCGCCAGGGACCGCGGCCTGCACGGCTGTCTTGTCGCCTACGCCCGGAACACCGAGCCGAAACTCTCGGCCGACATCGCCGCGGCGCTGGTCTCGACGACGCCGGACGTCCTGGATCCGGTCGTCCAGCGAATCCTGGAGCGCGCTCAACGGGTCGCACCCGAACAGGTCAGCGCGACCGAGGCGCAGTTGCGGCAGCTCGTCCACGCGTGGGCAGAAGCCGGTCAGCACGGCAACCTCAAGTACGCCGGGTGGCTCAACGGCACCGGGGCGCTTCTGGTCCAGGCCGACAGCACGCTCACCGACACAAACAGTCCGCCAGCATTCCCCGTCGAGGGCGCACCCTGGGCGACCCTGACCAGCCTTCGGGATGTAGATGCGGTCAGCAGCTTCTACGAGATCTCCGAGAAGGGGTGACTCCTGTGGCCAGAATTCTGGGTGAGTCTCGACGTTCCCAGCTCATCGGCACCTTCGGTGTCGGCGCGATGTTCCCAGCGCCGGAACAGAGCCTGATGATCTGCGGGATCGACCATTGGCATCCCGATCACTGCCCGGAGATCGCTGAACCGCGGCTGGCGAAGAGCCTCGGAGTGTCGCTCCTGCGTAGCCCGTCGGCCGGCCGCAGCAAGGGCGGCGACATCCCGGTCGTCCGGTTCCCCCGCTACTACTTCTGCCCGGAATGCCGCCGACTCGATGTGTGGAAGCACTTCGACACGACCCAGAAGAGTCCGCGCTGCCCCGACGACAATCATGTCGTGGTGCCGTCACGTTTCGTGGTCGCGTGCAAGTTCGGCCACATCTCCGACTTCCCCTACTACCAGTGGGCGCACTCCCCGAACCAGCAGCATGTCGGGAAGGCCAGCCTGAGCCTGGTCACCAAGGGCGAAACGTCCTCCCTGGCCGACATCGAGGTCCGCTGCTCGTGCGGGGCCCGTCGGACCATGGACGGATCGTTCTCCCCCAAAGCGCTTGTCGGCATCCACTGGTGCGAGGGCAAACGGCCATGGCTGCCAGGGGCGGCCGACGAGACCTGCAAAGAGATCCCGCGAACACTCCAGCGAGGCAGTTCCAGCACCTGGTTCGGCAATCTCCGATCCGCCATCTCAATCCCGCCATGGTCGGAGGTGCACACGAAGATCAAGATGTTGTGGGCCTGGCTCAAGGGCTTGGACGATGCGACGCTGAGCGCTGTCTTCGCCCAGAGCGACTGGATTCCGCCGGGAAGCCACTGGACCGTGGAGAAGCTCGTCGAGATCGTCAACGACATCAGGAACGGCGAATCCCTCGACGAGGAGAAGCTCCGCGCTCAGGAGTACGACGCGATCCGGTCCGGCCACCCGGAAAAGGACCCCTCGGACCAGTTCGTCTGCAATCGGGTCGAACTGCCGACCGGGTCCGAGCTCGCGTCCTTCGTGGAGGAGGTCCGCGAGGTCAGCCGGCTGCGCGAGGTCACGGCCTTGACATCCTTCAGCCGCCTTTTCCCCACCGGCGAGAGCGACGCGACCGCCGCGAAGCTCTCCGCGGCACCGATCGACTGGCTGCCGGCGGTGGAGGTGTTCGGCGAGGGCATCTTCGTGAAGCTGGACGAGGGCAGAGTCACGGACTGGACGGCGCGCGCTTTCGCCCAGAGGCGTACCGGGCTGATCCGCGGGGCCGCCGCGACGTCGTTCTACCGTCCGACGGTCTCGGCGCGGCTGTTGCTGGTGCATTCGTTCGCCCACGCACTGATGAACGAACTCAGCATGGACGCCGGCTACCCGGTGGCCTCGCTCCGGGAGCGCATCTATGCCGCCGACGGGCAGGCCGGAGTCCTCATCTACACCGCCACCGCCGACTCCGCAGGCAGCCTCGGCGGACTTTGCGCCCAGAGCGAACCCGGACGACTGACCGACGTCATCCGCAACGCCATGCAGCGAGCGCTGTGGTGCACGTCCGACCCGGTTTGCATCGAATCGCAGGGGACGGGCATCGACAACCTCAATCTCGCCGCCTGCCACGCCTGCCTGCTTGTCCCGGAGACTAGCTGCGAACATCGCAACACGCTCCTCGATCGAGCTCTGCTCATCGGCGTCCCGAGCGACCCCCGAGCAGGCTTCTTCAGCGGGTTGACCCAGATGTGACCGAGTCCTGGGCGAGCTCCCCCGGAACCAGGGCGAGCATGAAGTCGAACCGCCGCAGGGACACCGGCCCCGAACTCGCGGTCCGTCGGCTCCTGCACGCCCGAGGGCTGCGCTATCGCGTGGACGAACCGCTCGACTTCGACCGACGCCGCCGGGCAGACATCGTCTTCACCAGGGCACGCCTGATCGTCTTCATCGACGGCTGCTTCTGGCACGGCTGCGAACAGCACTACACGGTCCCGGCCACCCACCCGGAGTTCTGGGCGGAGAAGCGGGCCAAGAACATGGCCCGTGACGCCGAAACCACCGAACGGCTCCGGGCGGAGGGCTGGAACGTCGTGCGCTTCTGGGAACACGAGACTACCCAAGCCATCGCCGACGCCATCACCGATGCCTACACCCGCCTGCGGAATCCGCGATCGAGCGAGGAGACGAACCCCGAATGAACCGAACCATCGCCGTCCACGAGATCCTCAGGTACACCAAACCTCAGGCCATCGATCGGCTCTCCCACCCGTATCGGAACTACTGGGGCATTCAGCGGGATCCAGCCGATCCCGAAGCAGCCAACGTGCTCCAGGAGGCCGGCATCAACGCCCCTCGACTCGTCTCTGCTCCGGAGGGACAGCGACTGCCCCTGCTCTCGCTGCGGTCAACACCGATCAAGTCCGGAACGGTGGAGACGCCCTGGCACGACGACTATCGGATGGACGCGGGGAAGATCCGCTACTACGGCGACCACAAGGTCACCAGTCGGGTTCCGCTCGGGGAGACCACGGGCAACAGGCGGCTGCTCGACGTCTGGGCGAAGCACCGCAGTGGTTCTGCCTCGGTCCGCGCCGGCGCACCACCCGCCCTGGTGTTCCGCACAGTCACCGTCGAGACGCCCCAAGGCGCGCGCGAAAAGGGGTTCATCGAGTTCTGCGGACTCGTCGTCATCGAGGACGTCCAGGAAGTGATCCTCGAGGATCCGACCACGGGGCGCGCCTTCCCGAACTACGTCGCCGACCTCGCCGTGCTGTCCTTGGAGGAGGATCGCTTCGACTGGCGGTGGGTGGACGCCCGCCGCAAGCCCTGGCTTTCGGCTGAAGCGACGCTTCAGTTTGCTCCAGGATCGTGGCGCGAATGGATCGCCGATGGTGTGGCATCCCTGCGCAGCGTTCGACGGCTCGAGGCAACCAAGTTCCTCGCCCGCACGAACAACCTGGACCACGGTGCGCCGGATCCGATAACCCAGGGCCAAAGCCGAGCCCTCGCGGCGCCAGTCTCCCTCTTGGCTAGGCTGGCACGAGACGACAACGACGAATCCAGCCTAGAACTGCACTTCAGGGCCGCGTTCTCAACCCTTCTTCATCAGATGGGCGCGTCAAGTGGGGTAACCCCCGAGAAGGCTGGCGACGTCGTTCGCGCGACAGTGGACGGCAATCCGTGGGACCTTGAGCCCCAGGTGCGTTTGCATGGCTGTCGACCAGACTTCGTCCTGACCTCGCCCCACGTCGGGTCTCCAGTAGCCATCTTCACTGACGGCTATGAGTATCACGCCTCCCCGAGCTGCAATCGCTTGGCGGATGATGCAAGGAAGCGGGCCGATCTGCGCGCCCATGGGATCGAGGTGATCGCGGTGACCTACTCCGATCTGAAGCGATTCGTCGATCACAAAGGCGTTCCGCAACCGCGGTGGTACGTGCCAATGCTTGCAGCGGTGTTCAAGAATCAATTCGGCTACGACGTACGGGCTTTGCAGACGCTACTCGGCGGGCCATTCGCCTGGCTTGAAGAGTGGATGCGCCACCCCAGGTCATCGGCTGCAACTGGATTGGCGACCGCAATGCCGATGTTCTTCGCAGGTGGCCCCGCACACGCTCAAGTGCCCGCCGATGGCAACATCCAGTCACTGGCGACGCAGATGCTCCTGAACGGTCGATGGCCACACATCAACGGCGGGGCCGCAGCTTGGTGGTGGCGCGATGGCGCCGTCGGTGTGTTGACAAGGGCCAGATCGGTCGACGAGCTCGACATAGCAGTGCTGCTCGACGATCGCCCGGAAGTAGTTACCGCGCCATCTTTCGCGGATGACTGGCGGGAATGGCTTCGACTCTCGAACGCACTGTCGCTTCGTGCCAGCTCAGACGTAACCATCCTTGCCACGCTCACGTCCTCTATGGACCCAAATGGCTCCGTGCCCGGATAGATATGCCGCTCCGATCCGGGATGCATGAGGTCTGTGGCACTTGAGGGGTCTGTATCCACAGGGGTTGGTTACATAGGGACGTCGTCGCGACTCGGCATGGTGACGTCGAAGAATCGGAGAAGCACGTCGGGTGTCGGGGGCGACGACAGGTGGTGGCCGCGGACGTGGCGTCGTAGCCTCGTGAACGTGATCGCCGAGCTGATCGAACGCGGCGTCCGGTGCGAGTGCCGGAAGCCAGGCTGCTCCTGCAGCAACGACGCCGACCTGATCCTCGCCGACGGCAGCCGCGTCTGCGGCTGTTGCCTCGTCGACTGCCCGGACGTCCACCCCGACACGGACTCGACTGGCACGTCAGCTCTCGAATAACGGAGGTCATCCTCCGTTTCACCGATGGTCGACCGCTCCCCTGCCTTCGCACATCGGGCAACCGGCAAGATGTGTCCGTGACCCTGGCTGACCAGATTCTTCCCCTGGTGCGGACGCGCACTGACCTCCACCGCTGGCGGGCCTCGAACGAGTACGGCCTTCAGCTGCACGACGCGGTGACCCTGCTGCAGGACGCGGCCGAGAACGAGCCGCCTGCAGAGGTACTCGCCGTCACCCAGAAGGCGATCGCCAGTGCCTGCAAGGTGATCATGCGCGCCGACGACTCCAGCGGCATCATCGGGGACGCGATCCGAGAGCTGCTCGAGCTGCACGCGCGGCTGGCGCGCACCGCGCCGCCGCCGTATCGCAAGCTTGTCGACTGGATGATCCGCTTCCAGTTCGACAACGAGTGCGACTTCTTCGAGATCGATCCGGTCGGCTACGCTCCCGCTCTCGGCGAGCCAGGCCTGGCCGCCTATCGGGCGAAGCTGGACGAGATCGCCGCCGAGCTCAGCCCCAAGCTCTCCGACGAGCAACAGCGCAACCTGTGGAGCACGGACCGGGCCGCCTGGAGCAGACGTTTGGAGGAGGATCACACCCGGTTCGTCGTGGAGTGGAACGCGCGTCGGCTCGCCGTCTGGGACAAGGACGTTGACGCGATCATCGCTACCCACTCCCGTGACCGGAAGGTGGCGGCCTGGCTGGAGGACACCGCCGAGGCTCTGGCCGAGATCGGCGAGTTCGACCTTGCCATCGACTGGGCCCGACAAGCCGCCTGGTTCGACCTCGGCCACCAGTCCGCCAAGGCGTCCGGGTACTGGTGCGAGCTGCTGGCCGAGCACCGACCCGACGAGGAACTGCCCGCCCGGCTGGAGGTGTTCCGGCGCTGGCCGACGTCGTCGAGCGCGTCCGCGCTGCACAAGCGGGCCGGAGCGTCCTGGCCGACGTACGCCGACGAGGTGATGGCCACCCTCGAGCGTCGTCCCCGGGAGGCCGTCTCGTTCGCGTTGTACGGGCTGGACGATCTCACCCTCGCCTGGGATCTCGCCCACTCCCTCACTCTCGACGATTCGGGCTTGTGGCAGGAGCTGGCCAAGCGCTACGAGAAGGTCGACACGCTGGCGGTGCTGCCGATCCACACCCGGGTCGTGCTCGCCGATCTCGAGCACGCCGACGCCGGCTTCTACCGCTCCGCGGCCCGCCGGCTCGCCCGGATGCGGAAGCTCGCGTCCGGCAGCCCGGAGGCCGCCGAGGTGGACGAACTGATCGCCGATCTGCGCGAGACCCACCGACGCCGTCCCCGCCTGCAACTGGAGTTCGACAAGGCTGGGCTGCCGTAGTCGGAAGTCCGTTGGTCAGCCGGCTTGTCCCGTCCGATCTCGCCGTCCGAGCTGGCCGATCTCGACCGGGCCCTCACCCTGATCCTCGGTTGGTACTGACCGTCGCCTGACGGAGATCGCCTCTCTCGACGGTCGGGTTGGGTGGACCAGAGTGACATTGCGAGGTGGACCAGAGCAGCATCGACCCTGCCTCTGATGGTCCGCTGACTAACATCCGGACGACGTTCTACCTGACACCTGGACGGACGCCCAGCGCCCTCGCACCAACCGGCTCGCGGTTCACTCCAAAGGTTCCAGGACGTCGCGACGCCGGTCGGCCTGGTAGTCGTAGGCATCGTCCCAATCGAGCGTGCCGAAGGACTCGACGATCCTGGCGCGTTGGCGCCGCTCGATGAACTCCTCGAGCGCGCGCGTCACCGCCTCCTCGCGTGTTCGCGCACCGCTCAGCGCCACTGCGCGATCGAGCAGCTCGGGTTCGATGTCCAGGTCCGGCACCATGTTCGCGTCCACGCCCACGAGTCTCAGTCGCCAAAGCTCGTGCCGCAACCGGCGAGCGAGCATGCCTCCCGCAACCCGCCGGAGAAATATCGGCTGAGCCTGTCCGGAACGGCCCCTTTCGAAGGCTTATGGAAGTGAACGGGTCTGCGGCCGTCGTCGCCGCGTCGCCGACCCCGAGCGCAGACGGGAGGGCTGAGAGATGCCGAAGATGTCGGCGCTCGAGCGTCCCGATCGCCGCGGTCCTGGGCTTAGGGATGTTGTCAGGGGTTCGATCTGGACTTCGTCCGAAGGAAGTTGCCGCGATCTGTCCGGATCGGGGGTCGGTTTTCGGCTCAGTGGCGTGACGGGATCTTCCACCGCAGCGCGAGAGGAGGTGTGGCCATCGTGATGACCCTGCACAAACTCACCGCCGGCACGGGCTACGAGTACTTCACCCGGAACGTCGCGGCCATGGACTCCACCGAGAAGGGCCACATGAGCCTGGCCGACTACTACAGCCTGAAGGGCGAGAAGCCCGGACACTGGGTCGGCTCCGGTCTGGCCGGCATCGACGGTCTGCAGGTCGGCGACGTCGTGACCGCCGACCAGATGCTGTCGCTGTTCGGACTCGGCGACCACCCGCTGGCCACGGAGCGGCTTGCCGCCCTCACCCGCGTCACCGACCGCGACATCCGGGACGCGATGCAGCTCGGCCAGCGCTACGGCATCTACCCGGGCACGACCGACTTCAGCATCGAACTCACCCAGCGCATCGGCGACTGGAACCTCGCCCACGGACACGCCGCGTCCGACTCAGTGCCGGGCGAGGTTCGGGCCGAGCTGCGCACCGAGGTCGGACGCGGGGCGTTCCGCAAGCGCTTCGGACGCGACCCGCTCGACGCCCGCGAACTGTCCGGGTTCATCGTGCGGGCGCAGCGTCCGGTGC